>CAIJTL010000880.1 GCA_903823545.1 uncultured Planctomycetaceae bacterium | reverse complement strand
GTCCCACTTTTGTTGCTGACGGAAGCTGTAGGCGACTTGGCCCAAGCCTTCTGGACGAACTGTGAATTGATTGTAGAGCTTGCGAGCTTCGTCAAACTTCTTGATCGACTTGTACCAGTCACCGAAGCGCTGCAACGTCGCGTCTTCTTGACCGTACTGCTTGAGAATTGCTTGATAGGTCTCAACGACTTTGTCTTCGCGCTGCGAGTAAGCGTGAATGTCGGCGATGTAGTACGACCATTCGCGTGCGCTCTTCTTGTTTTCCTCTTTGCTCAGATCCGTCGGGATTTTCTCGCGAATTGCCGCGACGCAGCCATCGGCAGTTTTGTTCGCAAGTTCTTTCGTTTTAGGTTCCGCAGCGAGTTCCTGAATGGGCTGTCGACAATAGGCCCAGATGTAATACGGGAATTGATTGTCTTTCCAAGTTGTCGCTAACGAAGCGACTCCATCGGTCGGATTGCCCGCTTTGAAGTAGTGCTGAGAAAGTTGAATCGAAGCCTGATTACAGAGATTCGCTGCGTCGCCTGGAGTTCGTTTGATATCGAAGACCAGCTTTCGCCAAACCGCGACGCGCGCCTCAACGTCCTCTTCGACGACGCTGACATCAATCAAATCGGAGAGCGAATAAATCGCTGCAAGCGAATCGGCGTATTTGCTGACGACTTGCTGATAAGCCTTCTTGGCCTTCTTGACCTCACCGGTCTCTTTGTAGCAACGACCGATGTAGTAGGCCGCCTTCGGAGCTTCATCCGATTCGGGCCAGTAATCAATGACCGTTTGAAAGCCGTCGCTGATCGCCGTGTTGATCTTCTTCAAATGAATCTGGCAGATCGCCCATTTGAACTGCGCGAACGAAGCTCCCTCACTCTTTTCGTAGAGCGTCACGAACTTCTCGTACTCTCCGAGTGCGATTTTGAATTGCTGCTCGCGATAGTATTTTTCTGCCACGTTGAGCTGATGCCGCTCCGCTTCACGCAGCAACTTCCAGCGGTCAAGTGCGAGTTCGTCAATCCGTCCTTGAGCGAACGCTGGCGAGGCACTCGCGACCAACATCCAGACGAAGAATCCCCAACCAGCAACGGTCACAAGCAGAGATCGGCGAAGCATCTCGACTCCTCAATCAATATCTGAAAATAAGGAAGGCAACGTGCGGACCGACATGATGCCAAATGTCGGCTTCCGAAACTAGCAGGCCGCTCAAGTGAGTGGTTCCGGGATTATTAGGGTACTCAAGCTAAGAAGGTTTCAACGCAAAGATGCAAAGAACGCGAAGCGACGCCAAGAGCTCATTCTCATGATGATCGGTCACTGAAACTTCGGCATGCTCCACCCAAGAATCGTCGACCAAGACTCTTTGCGATCCTTTGTGTTCTTTGCACCTTCGCGTTGAAAATAGTTGCCTCTTTCAGAAAGTCACGTTCGCTGCGTTTGCTCCCAAGTGAGCCCAAAGCGAAGCAAGTATTTGCGAAGGCGATCGGAGTCGTTGCTCGATGATTTGCTCTGCCTCGACGAAGCGAACAGCTTGCGGCCTGCCTCGGACATCGTGCGACTGGAGCGGCAAACACGGATGACTTCGATCAATTGCGCATGGTCGAAGAGGTCGATCTCAGCTAATCGCTGAGCGTCAAACACGTCGGCGAGATCAACGTCCGAATGCTGAGCGACGCTCGGTGTGTGCCATTGTAATCGCAGGCGAGCGATCTCCTCATCGACGATCTCGACGGAGATGCGGCCACCTGCTGCGAAGGTTCCCATGCGAGTCACTGCGGCATTCAAGTCACGAAAATTGCCGGACCATTGAGCCTCGCTTGAGGAAGCGAACTTGAGAAAACGCCCGATCGCCTCTTTATTGAAGGTGACTCGCGTGCCGTGAGTCCGCGCGAACTGCTCCAGTTCAAACCGCAGGTTCGGTTCAATGTCCTCGGTGCGATCGCGCAGCGCGGGTAACTGAAACGTCCAGAGATTGATGCGAGCGAGCAGATCGTCTCGAAACCGGCCGTCTCTGACGCTGACTGCGAGATCGCGATTTGTTCCGGCGATCAATTGAAAGTCACTCGAAACTTCCTTGTCCGAACCGACAGGCAAGAAGCGTTTCTCTTCGAGTGCTCGCAACAACATCGCTTGTTCGTCGAGGCCCAGTTCGCCGATCTCGTCCAAGAACAACAAGCCGCCGTTTGCCGAACGGAGCAAACCAGGACGATCAGCAGTTGCTCCCGTGAATGCACCGCGCATGTGGCCGAACATGTTCGACATCGCATGATCGCCACGTAGCGTCGCGCAGTTGACTTCAACGAAAGGGCCACTGATTTGCCGACGAGCGATCTTCAATTCGTGAATCCGTTTCGCCAGTCGCGACTTCCCCGCACCGGTCGGACCGGTCAACAAAATCGGTGACTTCGAGTTCATCGCCACTCGTTCGATCTGATCGATCAGTCGATTGAATGCGACACTGCGAGTTTCAATTCCGCTCTTCAAAAACGACACGCTGTCGCGGTGTTGCTCGGCGAACCGCGAGGCCAATTGGTCGTACTTCGACAGGTCGAGATCAATGACCCGATACTCGCCGACGTCTGGTGTGTGGTCACGTAACGGCGGCGACGTCTGCAGCAATCGGCCAGGAAGATCGCGGCTCTCGGTCAGCAAGAACAAACAAATCTGCGCGACGTGAGTGCCGGTCGTGATGTGAATGAGGTAGTCCTCTTCGTCCGGTTGGAAGTTGCAACCTTTCGCGAAGTCATGCAACACGCCGTAGACCTCTTCAAAGTCCCAGGCGTCTTTCCAATTGACCTCATGAAGTCGAACCTCGGTCTCCGGAGAAACGGTCTTGATGTCCGCAACAACCTGCTCGGCCAGTTTGCGGAATTTCGATTCGACGAGCAATTCAAAACGGGCGATCAACAGTTCTTCGTGCTGACAAACCGAAACCGTCGGCCGCCAGCGCTCCCATCGACGAGCGTCGCTCCCTTTATCGAGCACCGGTCCGAGAATGCCGACGACCACCTTCGGCCTCGTTTCGACATCAGTCTGCGGTTCAGCAATGAGCGACTTGTCGGCTCGTGCGTTCGTCTTTGATTTGCTGCGTGATGATTTCATATCGAATTCCTTGTCACCCATAGCTGGACTACGGATGCAGCAGAATTATGCCAAGTCGGCGGTTTGCGGCGTTTTATTCAAGGATATCCCAAAATCTCAAATCATAGACGATCGGAGCGTATTACTCGCGATGGCCAACCGCTAGGAGCACGGCCTCAATCACAGAAAAAGCCAGATGCCGCTGACTGGCCAATGAGTTACGTCGATCTCTGGAAAATCATGAGGCCACTGGCACGCAGGCTGCGATCAACAGGCAGTCGCTCAAACGACAAAGACACTAAGTACGTAGCCGTCATCGCTCCGCGTGACGAGCC
>CAIJTL010000879.1 GCA_903823545.1 uncultured Planctomycetaceae bacterium | reverse complement strand
GCTCGTCTTTCTTCGCCTCTTCCTTCGCCCCCTGAACGTGATAGTTGCGACCATCCACCCACACTTCACGCACGCGGGCTTGCGTATCGAAGTAACCATTGCCGTCCACGATGGTCAGGTTGGCAATCTTCCCCGCCTCAATCGTGCCAAGCTGTTTGTCCACCCCGCAGAGCTTAGCGGGAATGGTCGTCAACGCCGCCAGCGCATCGTCTTCCGACAAGCCGCGCTCCACCGCCGCCTTCACGTTCTTGCGGAATACTTTCTTGTCCGGGAGCGAATAAGTCGTCAGCGCGATGTCCAGCTTCTGTTGATGCAGCAGTGCCGGATTTTCCGCCGCCCAGTCCCACGCGCGCAAATTATCGAGAGTCACCTGCTCCCAATCGTCTTCGTTCGGTAGCTTGGGCAACGTCGGAAAGTTCACCGGCACGATGAACGTCGCGCCGGTTTCCTTCGCAAGATCGGGCCGCCGCCATTCCTGCCCGCACGAGACGATGGCGAAATCCAGTTTCAGTTCCCGCGCCACGCGCGTCGCGCGATCCACCATCAACGCACTGTACGGCTCGAACAACACCCGCTGCTTTCCTTCCGTAGCCGGCTGCAGTGCTTCGAGCGCCGGATCAAATTCTGGACGCTTGCGACCTGCTGGTTTTTTCTGCCAGCCAGCTTGATCGATCGCGTAGTGTTGCGCGTCGAAGAAACTCTGGCGCACCGTGGAAACCGTGCCCATGAGCGAACGAGGATACGCATGATCCTCTTCCTCGTGCGTCTCGAACGCGATGTGTTGAAACACATCCGACTTCACGATCACCTCGTTCGGGGCGAGTTCTACCAATGCCACCAGCGCACTCGTGCCGCGCACGAGGCCCCGCGTTGGCACAATCACCGCCGTGGTGAAACCTAATTCACGGAGCGGTTCAATGACCTTCTTGTCGGGAAAATAACTGCGAGCGGCGCGGGTCTCCGGGGTGATTTGGGAAACCTCGTAACCCGCGCCGCGTTGGCCTGAGTCTGTGCGTTGGCTAGAAACACCGAGGAAATTTACCCCGCCAGCGGCGAGCAAAAAGTCATTGATAGGCGGCGTTTCACTTGTGGAAGTGGGTCGGTTCGTCTGGCCGAACGGCAGATACGATTCAATGAATCCAGCGTAGACGGTGAGTCCCTTCGCATCCCACACTCGAGCATCCTGGGGGGCGGAAATGTCTTTTCCTACGGCTTCGATGAATCCATCGCGAATCACAACCGTCGCACTGACAAGCGTTTCGCCAGGTCTCACCACGACATTTCCGCCGACGAGCGCGTGGACTCCGACGGGGCGCGGACGAAATCCGGGCGGGAGAAATTCCCCGGACTTCGCCAGCTCACTGCTGAACGCGAGAGCGCAAATGAAAATTCCCAAGGTGGGTCGAAGTCGACGAAACGATGAACCTTGCATGAGGGTTGAAAATAGGGACTGAAGTCGCAGAAGACAACGCCCCTTTCCCTCCCTCCAGTCCGTCGACCAGTTTTTAACGCTCTCCACCGAGAAAGTATCTATCCGCCCGTCACCCTGTTTTGGTCTGTCCTCTTCCAATTGCGCAAGAAGGCCATCGCCAACGCGCGAATCCCCTGCGGCCCGAGAGACCAGAACCTAGAAACGAATGCCAAAAACTCCCAACCGCTCACCCAACCCCGCTCCAAATTCCAAGAAATCTCCCAGCGTGAGCCCTATCACTCAGCGCCTGAACCGAGTGCTACTCGAACCTGTCTCCTTGTCCTAGGCAACATTGGTCGGGTGGGTTTAGACATCTCTGGTTGGTCTTTCTCAGAATCCACTCCTCCTGTCCACCAAACCGAGGAAACTCCCCATGCTCCCATTTCCCATTCTTCTCAACTCCTGAGTCAAGGCGACTGACCCATGGAATCCCCCGTCGTGCTTCCGCAGAACTACCAATTCTTAATCCAAACCAGTGTCACATCCGTCGCCGTCCCCGGCGTCGGCGCAATCGTCTTCCCAGAAGTCGACCACAAATCAAACGTCGGGTTGTACCCTTGATTGGCCGCTCGCACCGCCGCTGGATTCGTTAAAACCGCCGTC
>CAIJTL010000878.1 GCA_903823545.1 uncultured Planctomycetaceae bacterium | reverse complement strand
GGTGTCGCGTCGCTCAAAAAGAAACTTCCGAATTGCAACATCACCGCCAAGCACATGCTGTCCCCTGCACCCGCGATCGCGCCGTTTACGGCAGAGCGGGCGAAGCAGCATCAGGAAGCTTGGGCCAAGTACCTCGACGTGCCGGTCGAGTACTCGAACACCATCGGCATGAAGTTCCGCTTGATTCCGCCGGGCGAGTTCCTGATGGGTTCGACGCAGCGCGAGATCGACGAAACGATCTCAAGACTGATTCCAGACGATAAGTCCGGCCCTGCGTTCTGTCGGAGTGAAAGCCCACAGCACAAGGTGGCGCTGACGCAACCGTTCTACGTCGGCATCTACGAAGTCACGCAGCAAGAATATGAGACGGTCTTGGGCACCAATCCGTCTCAGTTCTCAGCGAACGGCCCGCGCAAGGATGCCGTCGCAGGCATGGAGACCGGGAAGCATCCGGTCGAACTCGTGCAATTCCGGGACGCCGCTGATTTCTGTGCCAAGCTGAGTGCGAAAGAGAAGCTGCAGCCCTGCTACTTCAAGACTGGATTGGAAGTCACGGTGCTGGAAGGAAGAAACGGTTATCGCTTCCCCACCGAGGCCCAATGGGAGTTCGCCTGCCGTGCCGGAACGACGACGAAATACTGGAACGGAGACACTGACGAAGGGCTGGTCCAAATCGGATGGTTCAACAGAAATTCCGGAGACCGGACACATGCCGTTGGAGAATTGAACGCCAATCCGTTCGGCCTGTACGACGTCCACGGCAACGTGCGCGAGTATTGCCAAGACTGGTTCGACGAAGAGTTCTACAAGACGTTTCAAGACAAGAAAGCCATTGACCCGCTGTTTACGACACGGACATCAACGTCAGATCATCTCGTTCGGGGCGGCGGCGCTCAGAGCAAGTCCACAATTTGTCGTTCCGCCAGCCGTCATACGGCGGGTGGAGTCGGTGGCCCCGGCCACAATCACGTCGGATTCCGCGCCGTGTTGTCCGTCGATGCCGTGCGGCAGACGCTCGCCTCAGGCAACTTGGCCGCCGATCGCGATCGCGAGGTGGCTTGGTGGGTTCTGGCGGGAAACGAATTGCGTAACAAATCGAGCGAGGTGAATGTCGATCTGGATGGAGTCAAATCGACTTTCACCAGCACGGAGCAACTTCCGAGCACAGCATTCGCCATCACGGAACTAACCATCTACGGCAAGCCGTTCCAAGCGAATGATCTAGAAAAGCTCGCCGGATTGCCTCGCTTAGCCGTGCTGCGTTTCATCCTGAATCCAGTAGGCGACGATCTCACTCGCCATCTCGGACGGCTCACTGGCCTCGTCCACTTGCAGCTCAATCAATGTGGGTTGACCGATGTTGGAGTCGAACGGCTGGAGACACTCTCGAAGCTGCAATATCTCGACGTGAATTGGTCGCCAGGGATCACGGATCGCGGCCTGTCGGTTGTGGAACGGATGCCTCAATTGGGCACACTGAGCCTCATCAACACTTCGGTCACCGACAAGGGATTGTCCTCTCTGCATCAGTTGCCACTCGAAGCGTTGTTTCTGTCTCACACAAAGGTCACCGACGCAGGAATGACAGTCTTGTCACAATTAAGAACTCTCGAAGTCCTGGATCTCCAGGGAACGTCGGTCGGCGACGACGGAGTCGCTCAATTGTCCTCACTGTCGAAATTGCGAATGTTGGCCCGTCGGGGTATCAACGCTGGCGAGACGGCTATCAACGCAATTGGTCCGGAGCATTCGATCCGATCGCGTTGCGTATCGGCTCAGATG
>CAIJTL010000877.1 GCA_903823545.1 uncultured Planctomycetaceae bacterium | reverse complement strand
ACATCGTTGATCCCGTGTTTTGTCTTCTGCCATTCTTCAAATTGCCGAGCGACTTCGAACTCAATCGCCTGCTCAACACCTCGAAAGCTGTTGAGGTTCTTGATCTCGACAATCGGGGTGGCGATCTTCTGACCGTCGTCCGTATGCACGTGCAAATTGACGTTCGCGTCGCAGCGGAGCGAGCCTTCTTGCATGTTGCAATCGGAGACGCCGATGTAAGTCAGCAGCAGTTTTAGTTCTTCCAGAAACGTCTTCGCTTCGCTCGCCGAGCGGATGTCCGGCTGGCTAACGATTTCTAGCAGCGGCGTCCCCGCGCGGTTGAGATCCACGTGGCTATCGTGACCTCGGCCCGTCTCGTCGTGCATGTTCTTGCCGGCATCTTCTTCGAGGTGAGCACGAATCAATCGAACCTTTTTCGTCTCTCCTTTTTCGACATCGGTGTCGATTTCGACGAAGCCGTCAAAGCTGAAGGGCAAATCGTACTGGCTGATCTGATAGCCCTTCGGCAGGTCGGGATAGTAGTACTGCTTGCGATCCCATTTGGTGAAGCGAGCGATCTGACAATTGAGTGCCAGTGCCGTCTTCAACGACAACCGGAACGCTCGACGATTCATCACCGGCAACGCTCCCGGCAAGCCGATGCAAACGGGGCAGGTCTGCACGTTGGGATTGTCTGGATTGAACGCCGTCGAACAGCCGCAAAAGATTTTCGTGTTGGTCTGCAACTGGACGTGAACTTCGAGGCCGATGATCGTTTCGTAGTGCATAGAACAATGATTTCACTGAGTGAGTTAGCTGACCGGCAAATCGCAAACGCCAAGATTTTCGATGCGGGATTGCAGCAGAGCGATGGAAGGCTTGCAACGCAGTTGACTGAGTCCGCAATAGCATCGAGCGAAATGTTTAACCTCAACGCCAACGGCGTGAGCGGATTGCTCAGTGAGAATTTCGTCCCGCAGATTCGCTCACGCCGTTGGCGTTGAGGTTAAACATCGAATTGCAGCCTACTTGAAGTTGAAATCTTCCGCGATTGGCAGGTCGTGCAGACTGCCGAGTCCGAAGAGAGAGAGAAATCGCGGGGTCGTCGCGTATGGGGGATCGCTTTTGCGTTGCGACTCGCTGGCTGAGTGTTCGCGGTCGATGCGGATCAGTTCGCGTTGCAGCAGTTGCCGTAGCAGTGGGCCGGGATTCGCTTTCCCTAAAGATTCCATCTGCGACTTTGTGATCGGCTGCTTGTACGCGACGAGCGACAGCACTTCGAGCGCGTCTTGCGAGAGCTTCACATCCTTCGGGCCGTAGCCGAACACTTTGTTGCGAACGCTGTCGAAGTCCGGCAACAGCGTCATGCGGTAGCCACCTTCACCCAACGTGATCGAATAAGGGCGCCCTTCTTTTTGGTATTGCTGATTGAGCTCATCAATCAGGCATTCGACAAAACCAAAACCGTGATCGGTATGAAACAGCCCGCTAAGCTTCTTCGCCGTCAACGGCATTCCGCCGACAAACAACGCGGCCTCGACGACATGCTTTTCAGAGACTCGCGATGGCTCCGGAGTCGCAGAATGGACGGAGAGTTCCGCAGGCTTAGCTCTATCTGTGACAGAAATTGCTTGTGGTTCATCCGTGTGCGCGGTCTCCGCCGCAACGGGCGTGTCGACGACAAGGGTTTCGCCAATCTCACCACTCGCGTCTGCCGACTCATCCGCCACATCGCCATCGTGCGGCATCGAGTCCATTTCGCGTTCAATCGCTTCGGTCGCTTCGAGTGCTCGCAGATAAGCCTGTTCGAGATCATCCGCCAGTAACGGCTCATCCCACGACGGATCGTCAACGACCGATTCGTCGTCCGGCTCTGCATTGAGGTTGGTTTGCGTTTCGTCCATGAAAGGGGCTTTGTGTTTTCAATATCGAAAAAAGTGTCGCTCGGACGATACCACGGTTCGCAAACGCGGGACAAGATGCCTCCGACTTTGTGCTTGCCGACTTCTTGCGACGCGCACGATCGGCAGTTGAAACTGCTTCTCAGTTACCTTGCCGAAAATCCTTTCTCGGCGCGGTCCCTGTAGTGTGAAGGGTGAAGGCGTTAGCTTAGGCGATCGCTCGCTCGGTCATTCAGAAGGTCGAGCAACTTCAAATCACATCATCCCTCAAATTCAGCCAGGAGAGCGCCGGCATGTTGCCTCGGCGAGAGTTGTTTCCAAACGTCATTGAGATGAACTACCAAGCCCGTCGACGGCTCGGTTGCTGTGTTTACTTAGTCGGTGACACCAAGGAGTGGTTGCTAGTCGATATCGGTTACGCCGACACGACCGACGAGATCATTGAGCTCATTCGTCAGATGGATTTTCCGCTCGCAAACTGCAAATACCTAATCGCGACGCACGCCGACGTGGATCACATTCAGGGCTTTAAGCGAGCGAAGGAATTGCTCCCGAACGCCGAATCGGTCGGCCACGAAGAGTGCCTGACCCTGCTCGCGGCAGGCGACCGAGTGCGAACATACGCCGAAGTCAGTGCTCAAGGGATTTCGATCGATCTGCCCGCGATCAAGATTGATCGAGCGATCGCTGATGGCGATGTTCTCACGGTCGGCGATTTCACGCTGGAAACGTGGCACACTCCGGGGCACACCCACAGCCAACTCGCGTTTCGCATGGGGAATCTGTTGTTCTCAGGCGACAACATTTATCGCGACGGCTGCGTCGGCCACATTGATGCGCATCACGGCAGCGACATTCCCGCATTCATTGATTCGCTGAAACGAATCCAGGCGAGCGACATTGAATGGCTGCTTCCGAGCCACGGGCCATCGTTCCGCAAAGAAAAGGGATTGCTGCAAAAAGCGATTGATCGGCTCGACCGCTATCAACACATGGCGGACTTCGGGACCTGCGCGATCGACTGGCCTCTGCTTGACGAATGGGAAGCCGAAATCATCAAAGGGACACTGCCGAAGTAAGTTTTGGTAGTGTCCGGTCTCCCGACCGAGCCACACTCTTTCGACCGCAGGTCTCCCCGAGTGCTACGGACCAAGATATCTCACCGCATCGTCCTATTGGCTTCTGGGAGACCTTCGGTCGGGCGGAGAGTGTCTCGGTCAGGAGACCGGACGCAACGTTTCAATAATTTTTCCACATTCGGTGCAAGACTCTTCGCCTCGCTGAGTACCACTCATGACAGACGACACTCCAACAAGTGGCACATTGCTGATGCGGTTGCGAGAGTTGGATGATCGAGAGGCGTGGAATGAATTTGTCGAACGTTACACGCCTCGAATTTATGGCTGGTGTCGGCGATATCGACTTCAAGAATCGGACGCGGCGGATGTGACTCAAGAAGTGCTTGGCAAGTTGGTCAAGGTCATTCGGTCGTTTGAATACGATCCTCGGCGAGGAAGTTTTCGCGGTTGGCTGAAGACTGTCACGAACAACGCTGTTCGAGACTTTATGGCAGACTTGTCGGGACCGGATCGCGGCAGTGGCGATACGCGTATCGGCGAAGTGCTGGCGGCCATTCAAGATCCCGGAGCAATCAGTGAGTTGACCGCTGCGTTGGAAGAAGAGGCAGAACGAACGCTGCTGCGTGAGGCGGAGGAACGCGTGCGGTTGCGAGTTCAACCACATACTTGGGACGCCTATCGGTTGTTGGCGACAGAAGGTCTTTCCGCGGCCGAGGTCGCAGTGCGGTTGTCGATGCCGGTCGCGGAGGTCTATGTTGCGAAATCGCGAGTCGTGAAGTCTCTTCGCGAAGAGGTCGAACGACTCGGTGGAACGGAAGCTTGAACTCCGATGGCCTGCCCTTCGCCCCCACAACTGCGACGGTTTCTGAATGACGAACTGAGCGACATTGAGCACTCAAGTGTCGTCGCTCATGTCGCAGAATGCCTCGGATGCCAACAATCCTTGGATTCGTTGACCAGCGATCATTCTCCGGTCATCAACGTGCCAGCGGTGACTGAACCCGGATTACAAGACCTGCTGAATCGGCTTCGCGAGCGCCCCTTCGCATCCTGGTCAGTTTTGACGGAGCCAACCAGTACCTCGAAATCACCACGTTTCAGTGGTCCCATTTCTGACGAAGCACCGCTCGGTTGGTTGGGACCTTACCAGATCGAAGCAGAGCTGGGTTCAGGCGGAACCGGTCAAGTATTCGCCGCGCGCGATAGCCGTTTGGGACGACGAGTGGCAATCAAAGTGCTCCGTCCGCAGTGGGCGGGACACGCAGAGGCGAGGACTCGTTTTGAGCGTGAAGCGCGGGCGGTCGCAACACTCGAAGATGAGCGGATCGTCAAAGTCTTTGAGGTTGGAATGACCCCAGACGGCTTGCCGTTTCTGGTCATGGAATTCATCGACGGTGAATCACTCGAAACACGTTTGCGGGGAGATCGTGCAATCTCGCCGCGTGAAGCTGCCGCGATTGCTCGGCAAATTGCTTGCGGTTTAAGTGAGGCTCACCGACACGGCATCGTGCATCGAGACGTGAAGCCGTCAAACGTCTTGTTGATCACTCAATCGAACTCGTCGAACAGTGACTCCCTACCGCTCAAGCTGGCTGATTTCGGGCTGGCTCGCGTGACAAACACAACTGAGGAACTCACGCAAGAAGGTTTCATCGCCGGAACGCCAGCCTACATGAGCCCCGAACAAATCCGTCGGCCACAAGACGCAGATGCTCGCAGCGACATCTACAGCATGGCGGTTCTGTTGTATGAGATGCTGACCGGCGAGCGACCATTTCGTGGTGTCGTCCGCATGGTCCTCTCACAAGCATTGCACGAAGAGCCGATCCCACCACGCCGACTGAATGATCGAGTGCCACGTGATCTCGAAACAATCTGCCTGAAGGGGATGTCCAAGGAACCTTCTCTGCGATACGGAACCGCGGCGGAATTCGCGACCGATTTGCAACGTTGGCTCGATGATCAGCCGGTCCACGCGAGACCGATTGGCGTCATCGGACGGACGTGGCGTTGGTGTCGTCGAAACCCGACGCTCGCGACGCTCAACGCAATCGTTGTCGTTGTGCTATTAGCGGGATCGGCAGACCTCGCGAGATACGCGCGACCGCAAGCAACCATGTCGCGCGAATTGGCGGCCGTTCGCATTGAAAGCGAGCAACTGCGCCGAGAGGCCGCACAACTTCGCCAAGAACTTTCGCAACTGACTCAATCGCTCGTCGCGGCAGTTCAGAACGCCGACGATCAATCGACTTTGAACGAATTACTTGAGCGGCTCACGGCAATTCGCCAGTTCAATCACGACGATGTTCGGCCAGCGATCGCCGTCGTTCATGATCGACTGAGTGAATCGCAGGCCAAGCATGGACAACTGGAATCCGCACGATCACATCAAGAAACCGCCATCGCACTTCTTCGCGAACTGAACGTGGAACAACCACAGAGACGCGATTGGCAAATCGCCGCCGTGACGATGAAAGTGCGACTCGCAGAACTGATGCGACAACTCGGTGACGAATACAAACTCGAAACTGAAAAGCTCATTACCGAATGCGTGCGAGTACTCGATGCGCTTGCGAAGAACGAGTCTGATCCGACTCACATCAGCGACATCGCTCGGGCGCGAATCCGGCTGAGCGAAACTTTGGCTCGACTCGGACAACTCGATGACGCACGTCGCGAACGTCGTTTCGGTTGCGAGACGCTGGGACGCATCGCCTCACGATCAGCAAGCAGTCTTCAGCAACGTCGAGAGGCAATCGCAACGATTGGGCAACTCGCCAATGAACCGCTTGAACGGCAGGACTTTTTTGAAGCCTTCGAGATTCTTCACTGTGCAGAAAAGTGTGCGATGCAACTGCTTGAATCAACCGATGCGACGTTACGTGATCAACAAACGGCAATCCTCTTGATCCGTAACTTGGCCCTCTTTGAGTTCCGAATCGACCATCAAGCCGACGCCAATCAGCGACTCGATCAGATTGATCAACACTTGAATCGGTTAGATTCCCAAGATCGAACGACTCCAGAACCTAGTCGCCAAGAATGGATTGCTTCACAACGCCACGAACTATCCCAGCTCCGGTCCGCAGTCAAGAAGTGATGATTTGCCGACCGAATTGCGAATTCCCCAGGCCAAGGTGACCTTCTTTTCGATGGCTCGAAAGTTTTTTTGAAAATCCACGCAACCAATTCGCCAATCCAACGAAAACCTCAACCCAGCACAGTTTTTCCGTTTCGGGTTTGTGTGAAATGTCCGGTGTGACGGAGTAACTCCCTGGCCAACGTTGAGGAATGGCAATACCAAATAGTTGGAGTTGCGCCTTGAGGCTGTTGCCAACGAGCAAGACGCACTGCTCGTCCTGCCTCAAGGAGCGATTCCAATATTTCGTATTTCTCAACAGAGTTTCGGACTTCAGAAAGGTTCGGCGATGAATCGCATGCTGTCATGGTCAAGTCGCTGGCAGTCTTGGACAAAATCAACTCAACGTTCCCGAATCAGACGTTGCGCGACATCGCGACTGGAAGCTCTTGAAGCTCGCTTAAACCTCGCTGCGGTATTGGTCGTTGAAACCGCTGACGCTTATTGGTTGATAGAAGAAACATCGAGTGATTCGCTGGCACCGGCGTCTCAGGCAGATGATCTCTACGGCGAAGATTACGGCGGCGGTTGCTGGGAGGATGATTCGTTCGTGGATTATGGTCTCGCACAGGAGTTACCGGCATCGGTCACTCCAGTCACGTCCAACGGTCATGCACTCGACACGACTAAGGCGACACTGACGAATTCATTACTCGCCGAATTGTGGTCTTCAGAGCCAGACTTTTTTTACGAAGATGTCCTGTCAGTGAAGCTCTACGACGGGACGACGATGGACGCGTTGATGAGTAGTGGACTCTTCGACGACGGGGCCTCTGATTCATTCAACTCACCATCTTCCCAAACAAGTGACCGTCCTGTTGCCTCCAGCTCCAGTAACACTGCAACCAGTAGCACACAAAGCGCCTCAAGCAACTTCAGTCTTGCAAATGCCATTTCGAACGGATCGGCAAAGCAAAACTCTGCGGTGACCGTGAAAGCGGACGAATCTGACAATGCAGATCTTCTGGCTGCGGCGAAGGCCGAAGTCGCTTCGTGGTCGAAACGAGTCGAGACTGAATCGGTCGCAATGAGCAACGTAGGCCAGGCGGCCAAATTTGAGACTCTCGCTTCCGCTGAAAACGCATCACAAACCATTGCTGCCAGCCAAGTGACCATCGAAACGCTCGCCCCGAGTTCTCGTGACGATTCGGTATCAGATGCGGCGGCATTGGCAACCATCGAGTCCGTGAGCACTTCGCCGACAACTGTTGTGGGTCGCGAGATGACTAAGTCAGAATCATTCTTCGCGAAGTTCCCGACCATTGGCATCGTCAGTGGAACCAGTTCGATGCTTCGATTTGTTCGAGGCGCCGGCGACACAAAACAGACGATTTCTGCTGAATCAGACAACGGCAAACCGTCGACAGAAATCGAAAACGATTCACTGTCATACTCACAATGGGCCTCGCTCTTCGGAACCGTCAGCTTGCTCGGCACAAGCTTGTGGCGAAATGGCAACAACGATTCTCGCGATTCGTTGCCGCCGTTCCGATCGAAAGACGATCGCAAACGCCCGGTCGTTTGCTAGAAGCGATT
>CAIJTL010000876.1 GCA_903823545.1 uncultured Planctomycetaceae bacterium | reverse complement strand
CTCCTCAACGCGAATGCCGAACGGGTTCTGAAGTTCGCGGGACGCCATGATGGCCCACGGTGTGCCAGGTGCCTCAGCAACGACTCGATTAAGAAGGTCTATTGCGAGTTGAGCCCCTTTGCGACTTGCGACGCCCGAGTTCTTGACCTCTAAGCTTGGGTGGAAAATCCAATGGTTTGACCGAGTGTTAACGTCCGCTTCAGCGAGCGTCGTCTTCAAATTGGCGAGTGCAAAGTTGTATTCCAAGTTTCGAGTTCGATTTGCCAAGAGTCGTCCATAATTCAGACAAAACGCCATTCTCCATCGCAAGGAGGGCTCTCGATCGAGTTCTCGCTCGAAATTAGTCGGGTACGCCTGCAACATCGCGTCGATCATGTATTGGCTCTCGGCCACCGACTTTTGTGCGTCCGTGGCCACTTGCCGAAAGTTGCGATCGGTGACTCGCAGACTCAACTGCGGAGCACCTTTCACGGTGTATCTCGCACTGACTTGCGCTCCGTTAATGACGGACATGCGAATGGGGTGCTTGCGAATGTCTCGTTGAAAATCTTCCGGCTCACCGAATCGATAGTCAGGAGCAAAAGGCTTCAGCGATGCCTCATCAAAGCTGCCGACGGGAGCAAGTCCAGACATCGTTGTCATGTTGGTCATGAAGTAGACGCCGCCGGTTTCGCTCACCATGCGAGCCAACGCATATGGTGCGAAACCCGAAGAGAGATATTCGTGCTGCGGCCCGTTGAACCAAAACGGCAAGCGAACGTTTTCAGCCATAGGCACTTCAGGACCTAGATCAATCGGCAGTTGATAGGTCTGTCCATTTTCTGGAGCCACATACGGTACGAAGCCTTTGCGTTGGCCGAACGGCGATGTGGGGCCGATGACATATGCCTTTGCGCCATATCGTCGACACAAGGTAATCGCCTCCAAGTGAGGCTTTCCAAAATCATCACCTGCTTCATCGGTCACGGTGATGATCATGATTCGGCGATGTTGCTCTGTGCGATAATTTGCCCAAAGTGACATGACTTGCTTGACCGCAGTGAAAACATTCTCGATGCCGGATGTATCTGCTGGAACCGAATCAATCGCCGACTGAATCTCATCAAAATTGTCGGTTGGCTTCAGCAAGAACGTGGTCTTCTCTCCAAAGACCACAACGGCACTTAGCAATCCGCGTTCATGCTTTGGTAGGGTTGAAGTCTGGCTCAATGCTCCTAGCTCACCGTAAATTCGTTTGAGCCGTTTTGCCACGGCTTCTCTTTGCGTCTTCAAACTTGCGGAGCCATCCAACAACCAGACAACGAGCAGCTTCGACTCTTGTAAGTTCTGAGCGATCTCCCACGACACTCGATCGAGCGCGGATTCAATCTGCACGAACTGCTCGCCGGTCGAACCTTTGACGACGAGACGGTCATCGACTTGCAAACCTTCAGGGACGTCGTAGCTTGGCAACTTGGCCACATCGAGACGTGCTTCGGCGAGGACCACTTGAGGAGTTGCCGACAATGGTCGCG
>CAIJTL010000875.1 GCA_903823545.1 uncultured Planctomycetaceae bacterium | reverse complement strand
TGACGCGGGATTTTCAGCAGCCTCGTTGTCGCTGACAGCGGAAACGATTGCTCAAACGCAAGCGGTCACGGTCAGCGGCACGACGACAGTCAATGTCGGAGGAGCAGGCTCGGCCACGCTGACGCAAGCCAACAACTTCGCAACGTTTGTCGCGACCGGCGGGGACATCGACGTCACCGATTCGGGCGCGATCATTCTCGGAGCGATCAGTGCGACGACGCTGGACGTGGTCGCGAGCGGGGCGGTGACGCAGTCCGCAGCCGCCACGGTGAGCGGGGCGACAATCGTGAATGCCGGAGCGAACGCGGTCGCGCTGACTCAGAGCAACAACTTCAATTCGATCGCTGCGACAGGCACCGACGTGGACATCACGGACACCAACGCCGTGGTCCTGGCCGCCGTGAGTGCGACGACTCTGGATGTCATCGCGGGCGGAGCAGTCACGCAGTCCGCAGCAGCGACCGTGACGGGGGCGACCAGCGTGAGTGCGGGGGCGAATGCCATCACATTGACTCAGGGAACGAACGACTTCCAAGGGGCGGTCTCGTTGACCAACACGGGAGCCAACGCTGTCGCCGTCACCGATGCCAATGCTTTGACCTTGGGGACGTTGTCGGTCGGCAACAACCTGACCGTGATTTCGACCGGCGCGTTGAATCTCGGTTCCGGGACTGTAGGAGCAGCCCTGTCAGCCACATCGAACGGCGGCAATGTCACTCAGGCGGGAGCACTGACGATCGGGACGACGGCAAACGTCACCGCAGGAGCCGGTTCGATCGCGCTGACGTCGGCCAATGATTTCCAAGGGAATGTCTCAGCATCGGGCAGCACGATTCAAATTACGGACGCCAACAGTTTGGCGGTCGCATTGGTCGCCGCCACAACCACGGTGACTCTCACCGCCACCGCCGGAGCCATCACCGACGGCAACGGTGGTTCCGACAACGTCACCGGCACGAGCTTGACCGCTTCGGCTGCGACAGGGGTCAACCTCGACACGGCAATCACGACGCTCACCAGTGCCAACGTGACCGGGATCGGAGCCATCGACATCAGCGATTCAGCGGGCGGTTTGACGGTTGATTCCGCCACGACAAACAACGGAGCAATCACGCTCGCCGCTGCGGGTGGCGACCTGACGCTGACAGTCGTCACGGCGGTCGGCACGGCCAATGTCAGCGGTACGACGACGACCTCCGGCGACATCCTGGTTGGCAACGTGACCGCGACTGGCGACACGATCACGCTGAACTCTGTCGGAGCGATCAACGAGAGCGGCGCGGATGGTGGCGCTGATCTGACGGCGGGCATTCTGTCGCTCACTGCCGCCAGCGGGATCGGCGGTGCGGGGCAAATCGAAATCGATACCAACACCGGCGGTGGCCTCGGACTGACCGCGAGCGTCACTGGCACGGGGGTCATAAATCTCCGCGACAGCGACGGCATGCGAGTCAACTCTGCGATCACAAATGATGGCACGATCACGCTTGAAGCAGCCAACGGCAGCCTGACGCTGACGACGGTCACAGCGGGTGGCAACGGAACCAACATCGTCGCCAACACGTTGGCCGGAAGCGGCACCATCGACGTCGGTGTTCTGACCGCCTCGGGAGACTCGGTGACGTTGTCAGCCTTCACCAACATCACCGATGCCAACGGCGGAACCAGCAACGTCGTGGCCGACAGCTTGAGTGCCTCGTCCGCGACCGGCATCAATCTCGACACGACGATCACGACGCTGACCAACGCCAGCGCGAGCGGCACAGGAGCCATCGACATCAGCGACACCGCTGGCGGCTTGGCGGTGACCACAGTTTCGACGAACGCTGGAACGGTCACCCTGAATGCGACCAGCGGAGACCTGACGATCGGCACTTCGGTGACGGCCAGTGGTTCCGCGAACGCAACACTGAGCACCACGACGAGCGGCGACGTGATCCTGACCGGCACAACGACCGCCAGCGGCGACACCGTGACGGTCAACAGCGTCGGTGCGATCAACGGGGCGGGCGTTGTGTCCGCTGCGACAATCGACCTGAACGCGGCGAGCGGCATCGGCAACACAACACCGTTGGAATTGGCCGCGACCTCCATCAGTGCGGACACAACGACGGGGGCAATCGAAATCGACAATGCAAATGCGTCGGCGGCGACGTTCACAAGCCTGACCACGGCGACCGGAACGATCACCGTCGATCACAGCGGCGGTGGTGCGGCGAGCTTCACGACCGTCACAACCTCAACCAGCGGTGCGATCGACTTGGAGAGCGTCGGCGGCAACCTCACCGTCGGGTCAGCGGTCACGGCGAACGGCTCAGCCAACGTGACGCTCACGACAACCACTAGCGGAAACGTGATCCTGACCGGCACAACAACCGCCAGTGGCGACACCGTCACTGTCAACAGCGTTGGTGCCATCAACGGAGCAGGCTTGGTGACAGGCTCGATCATCGACTTGAACGCAGCCAGCGGCATCGGCAATACGGCTCAGTTGGAGCTGTCCGGTGCGACCATCACGGCGGACACCACGACGGGCAACATCGACATCGACAATGCCATCGCGGCGACGATCTCGAGCGTCACGACAGGCGGCGGTTCGATCGTGGTCGATAACACGGCGGGCAACTTGTCCGTCGGGACCGTCACCGCCACGACGACCGTTGCGTTGACGGCAACCACCGGCAGCCTCGTGGACAGCACTTCGTCTGTCAGTGGCACGGGAGTCAGTCTCACCGCGACCGCAGGGTCGATCGGCACGCTCGCCAATCCGATCGCGCTAACAGCTACCAGCTTGACGACCAATACCAGCGGCGGCGGCAATCAGTTTCTCAGCGAGGCCGACTCACTGACGTGGAATACCTCGACGGCGGGAAGCGGTTCAATCACGTTGGTATCGGGGACGTTCCTCACGGGGGCCAGCCAGACGATCACCACGAGTGGCGTCACGGTTGCCAGCGGAGTCGTGCTGGGTGGAACAGGAACGATCACGGGAAGCGTCACCACACAGAGCGGCGGCGATGTTTCGCCGGGGACGAGTCCGGGGATTCTCAATACGGGCAACTTGAATTTGGTGGCGGGGTCGGACCTCAATATCGAACTCAACGGGACGACCGTCGGCACGCAGTACGATCAGGTCAACGTGACCGGGACCGTCAGTTTGGGGAACGCGAACTTGAATGCCACGTTGGGCTACGTTCCGGCGATCAACGATGCCTTCACGATCATCAACAACGACGGCGGCGACGCGGTCAGCGGAGTGCTGAATGTTGCGGGCAACCCGGTTGCTCAGGGTGGGTCGTTCATCCTCCCCGATAGCACCACGACTTCCGATCAAAGACTGACGGTGAACTACGCAGGTGGATCAGGCAATGATGTCGTGCTGACTGTGCAGCGATTGCGGGTCGAACTGTCGGTCTCGGCCAACGCCGGAACCGAAGTCGGAACGACGGTCATCACGGTCACGGCCACTGCCGAAGCGAGAGTCTTCGGCAATCAAACCATTGACGTCCTCGTGACCGGAACCGACATCACGATCGGCGACTTCACCTGGTCGAACTCGGCCTTGATCGACACGACGATCACGATCCTCAGTGGCACAACCACCGCCTTTGTCACCTTCACGATCGACAACGATCAGTTGCTCGAAGGAACGCAGACGGCGACTCTCTCGCTGTCGAATCCCTCGTCTCGCATCATGCTCGGAACGACGACGACCCAGAACATCGTCATCACCGACAACGAGACGGGCGCTGTGGACTTCCAACCGGATCAAGCCAAC
>CAIJTL010000874.1 GCA_903823545.1 uncultured Planctomycetaceae bacterium | reverse complement strand
GTTACTCCGGACATCGGAGCAAGTATCACTGGACTAGATAATTCGATATTGTCAATTAAGATTGTCACTTAAAATTGTCACTTAAAAAATTATTTCATGAGAAATACTTTATAGCACAAATACTATATAAAATCACTAAATAATTCATAATGACTTATTTCCAGCCTAGACCAAGCATTTCTGGCGCATCTCGGCAACAAGCAGCGACTCGGAGCTGTTCGCGCCGAACAACATCATCGCGTTGGCCAGAAAAGATGCCACCGCTCGCTCGGCTGCGGAGCAAAAGCTGCTTGCAGACTTTCACGCGAAGCAAAACGCGGCCTGGCGCGCCATCGACGACCGCGTCATCGCGCTCACGCAGCAGAAGGACGCGCTTGACCGCGACGTGTGGACGACGCTCGTGATGGAGGAGATGCCGGAGCCGCGTCCGACCTTCATCCTCATGCGCGGCGCGTACGACAAGCCCGGCGAGCGAGTCACGGCCACGACGCCGGCAGTCCTGCCGCCGCTCGACGAAGGGCTGCCTCTCAATCGCCTCGGCCTCGCACGCTGGCTGGTGAGCCCGCGAAATCCGCTGACCGCGCGCGTGACGGTGAACCGGCTCTGGCAGCAGGTGTTTGGCACTGGCCTCGTGTGCACGTCGGAGGACTTCGGATCGCAAGGGGATTTCCCAAGCCACCCCGAATTGCTCGACTGGCTCGCGACGGAGTTCGTCCGCACCGGCTGGGATGTAAAGGCCATGATGAAGCTGCTGGTGATGAGTGCGACCTATCGGCAAGACTCGCGGCTCACGCCTGCGCTGCGCGAACGCGACCCGGACAACCGGCTGCTGGCGCGCGGGCCACGCTTCCGGTTGTTGGGCGAGCTCATTCGCGATCAAGCGCTGGCAGTGAGCGGCTTGTTGGTTGAGAAAATCGGTGGACCGTCGGTGAAGCCATATCATCCGCAAGGGATTTACGAGCAACTCACGGCAGGGAGCAGTACCAACAGCTACGTCGCCGGCAAGGGGGATGACTTGCACCGCCGCAGCCTTTACACGTATTGGAAGCGTTCGGTGCCGCACCCTGCGCTGCTGGCATTCGGCACGCCCTTTCGGGAGAGCTGCACGCTCCGACGACCGCGCACGAACACGCCGCTGCAGGCGCTCAACCTGATGAATGATCCGACCTTCGTCGAGGCCGCTCGATTCCTCGCTCAGCGTATGATGCGCGAAGGAGGAGACACACGCGATGCGCGACTCACGCACGGTTTTCGACTCGTGCTGGCCCGCACGCCGCGACCCGCGGAACTCGCTGTGCTTCGCGCGTCCTACGAACGGTCGCTCGCGGATTTCGGAAAAGATACCGAAGCAGCGAAGTCTCTTCTCACCGTCGGCGACACCGCAGCCGATGCGACGATGAATCCGGCGCAACTCGCAGCGTTCACGTCTATTGCCAGCACGCTGCTCAATCTCGACGAAACCATCACGAAGGAATGACTCCACATGAACCCTTCGGCTCTGCATCGCGAAGTCACTCGACGACAGTTTCTTGGACGCACGAGCGGCGGTATCGGCGCGGCCGCGCTGGCATCGTTACTCAACCCGCGACTCCTGGCCGACACGAGTGCGCCGCACTTCGCGCCGAAGGCGAAGCGAGTCATTTGGCTCACGCAGGCTGGCGCGCCGTCGCAGTTGGAACTGTTCGATTACAAACCCGGCCTTGCCGAACAGTTCGACAAGGACTTGCCGGATTCCATACGCGGCGAGCAACGGCTCACGGGCATGACCGCCGGACAGAAGCGCTTTCCCATTGTGCCGTCGCACTTCAAATTCGCCCAACATGGCGAGTCGGGAATGTGGTTGAGCGAACTGCTCCCGCACACGGCGACGCTGGCTGACGACATCTGCCTCATTCGCACGTTGCACACCGAGGCCATCAATCACGACCCAGCGATGACTCTGTTACAAACGGGGCATCAGATTTCCGGTCGGCCTGCGTTCGGGTCGTGGGCCGCGTATGGGCTTGGCTCGGATAACGCAGACTTGCCGGCATTCGTTGTGCTGATTTCGCGGCCGAGCGGGCCAACGAACGCGCAGCCGTTACACGAGCGAATGTGGAGTGCAGGATTCCTGCCGTCGAAGCATCAGGGTGTGCGATTCAATTCCGGCAAAGACCCGGTGCTGTATCTCTCGAATCCTCCGGGAATCACTTCCGAGCGCCGACGCGCGATGCTCGACGACGTCGCGGTGCTCAACCGCCTCAATTTCGCCGAGTATCAAGACCCCGAAATTCAATCGCGTATCGACCAGTATGAGATGGCCTTCAGGATGCAGGCCGCGGTGCCAGAGCTGGCGGACTTGTCGAAGGAACCGGCCAGCCTCTTCGATCGCTACGGGCCGGAGTCACGGAAGCCGGGCACTTACGCGGCGAACTGCATCCTTGCGCGACGCCTCGCCGAGCGCGGCGTGCGGTTCATCCAGCTCTATCACCGCGGTTGGGATCAGCACAACAACCTGCCGAGCGGGATCAAGAGTCAATGCTATGACACCGATCAACCCACGGCGGCACTCATGGGTGAACTTAAGGAACGCGGCCTGCTCGACGAGACGCTCGTCATCTGGGGTGGCGAATTTGGGCGCACGGTCTATTCGCAGGGCGTGCTGACCAAGGACAACTACGGTCGCGACCATCATCCACGCTGCTATTCCATTTGGCTCGCCGGTGCGGGCATTAAACGCGGCCACGTCCACGGTGAGACCGATGACTTCAGCTACAACATCACGAAAGATCCCGTCCACATCCACGACCTCAACGCCACCGCGATGCACCTGCTGGGCCTCGATCACACCCGCCTCACCTACCGCTTCCAAGGACGTGACTACCGTCTGACCGACGTGCATGGCGAAGTGGTAAAGGACATCCTGGCATGAGGCCACGACACATCAGACTGGACTTTCC
The DNA here is from genome assembly GCA_903823545.1 of uncultured Planctomycetaceae bacterium. Taxonomy (GTDB): domain Bacteria; phylum Planctomycetota; class Planctomycetia; order Planctomycetales; family Planctomycetaceae; genus SXKJ01. The sequence goes on along the minus strand of CAIJTL010000874.1, from coordinate 5 downwards.
CACGT
>CAIJTL010000873.1 GCA_903823545.1 uncultured Planctomycetaceae bacterium | reverse complement strand
TCGCGGTAAATGAGGCCGCGGCGATTTCCCAAGTCTTCACACTGCCATCTGCCGAGGCCGAGATCGCCGTGCGATTGTTTGGAGCAAAGACCACCGAGCCGATGGCCGCTGTGTGTCCCGTCAGCGTTTGTGCGATTGGCCGAGTTGGTGGCACAGCGGGTTGCGGATTCGGCGGAGTTGGATCGAAGGCACGCAGCGCGTTGTCAGAGCCTGCGGCGATGAGCTTTGTGTTGTCAGGACTGAATCCCAATCGTGCGACCTCCGCTGGCGTTTCGTAACGGAGTTGAGGCTGAGCGTTGTTGAGATTCCAAACGCGAATGGTTTTGTCGGCACCACCGGCGGCGAGTTGTTGAGCGTTGGGGCTGATCGCCACAGAGATCGCTCGCCCCTGTAATCCAGGGAACGCACGCATGACGTTGCCGCTGCCGGTATCCCAAAGTTTGGCGATGCCATCTTCGCCGACCGTCGCATGCCACGCGCTGTTGGAGGCGAACGCCAGATCGTTGACTCGCTTCTCATCAGCCACGTGAACCAACTGCACCGAGATCGCATCGACCTTGATCGTCTTGTCCGCTCCCGCCGAAATGATTGTCTTGTTGTCCGGATGAAAGATCGCGCCGTTAACCGCTCCCTGATGTTGCACGAAGTATTGCAGCAAGCGCTTCGCCGTCAGATCCCAGACGCGGACGCTGCCGTCGGCGCTCGAACTGACCAGCTTGTTGACCTCGCGATTGAAGTCGACTCCGGTGATCTTCTCACCGTGTCCTGCGAAGGCCGCGACTGCTGCACCATCAGCGATGTTGAAGACGCGAACTTGTTTGTCATTCGCTCCGACTGCGAGCAGTACGTTGTTGATCGAGACGGCCAAACTCGTCGCCGCTTCAGGAAGATCGATCTTGCGGACCAACGCGCCGTCCGCCGCATTCCAAGTTTTGACCGTCTTGTCGTGACTCGCCGTGATGAGGTTCGCTCCATTGGGAAGGTAGGCGACACCGCTGACCGGCCCCGCATGCGGAGCGAGGGCTCGAAGTTCCGCGCCGTCCGCCGTCTTGTAGATCTTCACCGCTCCGGTCGCGTCGCCAACGGCTACTTCTTGATGATTCGGATGCACGGCGACGGCGGTGATCGCTCCCGCTTGAGCGGCAAACGCTTTCACCACTTGCCCATTGTTCGCGTCAAACAGTCGAGCAATCTTGTCGGCACAGCCGGTGAGGACCCACGCTTGATTCGGACTGAAGGCGATCGCAGTCACCGCTTCCGGATGGCCATCGAGATTGCGAACTGGCTGACCGTTGTTGCGATCCCAGATGCGCGCGGTTTTGTCGTTTGAACCGGTCGCGATCCAGTTTCCATCGGGTCGCAACGCGACCGCGTTGATCACGTCAGCGTGTCCAGCGATGTTGAGCGACGCTGGCAATTGCACCGGCCAGCGTTTCACAAGCCCGTCAGCGCCAGCCGTCAGCAAGTACGAATTGTTCGGTGCGTATGCCAATCCGGTGATCTCACCCGTGTGAGCACCAAGCACTTGTTGAGCGGCACCGTCGGCAAAGTTGATTAGCCTCACCACGCCAGTCGCATCTCCGGCGGCGACCTGTTGATTGTCTTTGCGAAGATCAATTCGCTTGATTGCAGCCGTGCTACCGGCAATGTCGCGAGCCGGCTTTCCATCGGCGGCTTGCCATACTTTCAGCAGCTTGTCCGCTCCACCGCTGACGACAAACATTCCATCCGTGGTCATCGCCGCAGCAGACACCGGGCCTTGATGTCCCGCCAAATTTAAGACCGGGCCGTTGTTCGGAATTTCCCAGAGCTTGATGGTGTTATCGAGCGACCCACTCGCGATCAGCTTACTGTCCGGCGAGACCGCGACCGTCAGCACCAAACCGGTATGACCGAGCATCGTGCGAACCGGCTGCAACGAATTCGCGTCCCACAGTCGCACGCTTTGATCGAAGCTCCCGGTCACGAGCCACTTGCCATCGGGAGAAGTGGTCAGGTCATAAACCGGCTCCGTATGTCCCACGAGTTCCGCAGCCAACGCTGCTCCGACAACGGTCACGGAAAGGATCAAGGCCAACTCCAACAAAGCTTTTCGCATAGTGGTCACTCCCAACAATAGTGGCATCAAACAGTGCTGATGCCAGTCTGGAGGCGAGCCTTGCTTCCGTCAACGAACCGTCCCTGACAAAGCACGACGAGTTATTCGTAGAGTGGGACCAGCGAAGCGCCGGCCCACCATCTCTCGAACATCGCGGTGGGCCGGCGCTCCGCTGGTTGTAAAGACCGGGGACATGGGTGGCGCGCGTTCGGGGACATGGGTAACAGGTTAAGGG
>CAIJTL010000872.1 GCA_903823545.1 uncultured Planctomycetaceae bacterium | reverse complement strand
GCGTTGTGAAGCGTTCGCCCTCGCTCACGCTTCGGGTTAGTGTGTCGGCTCACGCAAAATCTTCTCGTCGCAACAAGAATTTCAACGTTTGCTGAGCAGAGAAAACGCAAACAACATCCTGAGTCCGACCGTTTGATGGCCAAAAAGTTCGTCGTCGCGATGACCGACTCCCTTCCTGCCTTGTGAGTGTTTGCCAAGAATGCTCGCCCTCACTGAGTCACCCAATTTTAGGAAGGAGCCACTGATGGCAACTGATGAACGCGAACAACTTTTAGAACGCTTTTTGCGTTACGTGAAAATCGACACGCAAGCGGATGAGCACAGCCAAACGTCCCCGAGCACAATGAAGCAACTTGACTTGAGCCGCATGTTGGCGGACGAATGTCTGCAGCTCGGATTGCAGGACGTGTCGATGAGTGAGTTCGGGATCGTGATGGCGACCGTTCCCTCCACGACCTCTCATCGTGGGCCGACGATCGCGTGGCTCGCTCACGTTGATACTTCGCCAGAAACTTCGGGCACGAATGTGAAGCCAATCGTGCATCGCAATTACGCCGGGGGCGATATCACGTTGCCAGGTGATCCGAGTCAGATCATTCGCGTCGACGAGAATCCTGTGCTGCGTGATTTGATCGGCGGGACGATTATCACGACGGACGGCACAACACTGCTCGGTGCTGATGATAAAGCAGGAGTTGCCGTGATCATGGCGGCTGCCGAACAATTGATGAAACGCCGCAATATCGAACACGGACCGATTCGTTTGGTCTTCACGTGTGATGAGGAGATCGGTCGTGGCACGCAGCATCTGCGAGTCGCAGACATCAACGCCGTGTGCGGCTACACGCTCGACGGTGACAGCCAAGGGATGATCGACTGCGAAACGTTTTCAGCCGATCAAGCGATCGTGCGAGTAACCGGCGTTAACACGCATCCTTCCGTCGGCAAAGACGTCATGGTCAATGCGATTCGGATTCTGTCTGACTTCCTCACCGCACTGCCGCGTACAACGCTCGCGCCAGAGACAACGTGTGATCGTCAAGGCTTCATTCATCCGTACTCGATCGAAGGGGGCGTCGCGCAGGCGGAAGCTCGCCTGATCCTGCGTGACTTCGAGACTTCGCAATTGGGCGTATACGCGCTCATCTTGGAAAACCTCGCGATCGAACTTCGCTCCGAAAACCCGAAAGCCAAAATCGAAATCGAGATCAAACAGCAATACCGCAATATGCGCGACGGGCTGAGCAAAGAACCGCGAGCAGTCCCGAAAGCGGTCGAAGCCACTGCTGCTGCGGGACTCACACCGCAAACAACTATCGTGCGAGGCGGGACCGATGGCTCACTGCTCACGGCGATGGGACTGCCAACGCCAAACCTCTCAACTGGCGAACACAATCCGCACTCTCCTCGCGAATGGACCAGCGTGGAAGAGATGCAATCGGCCGTCAATGTGCTGGTCCAATTGGCAATCGCTTGGGGACGGGAAGAGGCATGAGGAGTTCTTGGTGAGCCGGGTGCGTCAGCCCCCGGACTGCCGACAGCCGTGTCCGGGGATTGACGCAGCCCGGCTCACCAACTCCTTGAGGATGATTCAATTTTGCCGCGTGCTTTTGAGATTTCTCTTTCCCCAGGAGTCAGACGATGAGTTGTTTGCGACGATCGTGGTTCTGTCTGCTGACCGCCGTTTTGGCATTGAACTCGCAACTCGTGCGAGCGGCGGAACCGGCGATTAGGGCGGCGTTGCAGCCGTTTGTTGAGAGTCATTCTTTAGCCGGTGCGGTGACATTGGTTTCGACAAAAGAGAAGACGTTGACGATCGACGCAGTCGGCTTTGCGGACATCGCGGCCAAGAAGGCGATGACGACCGACTGCTTGTTTTGGATCGCATCGATGTCGAAACCGATTACCGGTGCGGCAGTGATGATCTTGGTTGATGAAGGGAAGCTGAGCATCGAAGATCCGGTCGAAAAGTATTTGCCGGAGTTCGCCGGACAGATGGTCAATGTCGCTCAGTCGGGTGATTTGGTCGTGCTCAAGAAGCCGGCTCGGCCCATCACGATCAAAGATGTGCTGGCACACACGAGCGGCCTGCCGCATCTATCGCGCGCCGAGAAGCAAATCGACATGCTCTCGCTGAAAGAAGCGGGGATCAGTTACGGACTCACGCCGTTGATGTTCGAGCCGGGGACCAAGTACCAATACAGCAATGCAGGGATCAACACGGCTGGCCGAATCATCGAAGTCGTCAGCGGGATGCCTTATGAGCGATTCCTCGACGAGCGGATTTTCAAAGTGCTCGGAATGAAAGACACGACGTTCTGGCTCAATGATGAGCAACTGACGCGGTTGGCGAAGTCGTACAAACCGAACGCGGCGAAGAACGATCTCGAAGAGACGACGGTCAATCAGTTGACGTACCCGCTCAACAATCTCAAACGCGGCCCGTCACCGGCGGGCGGGTATTTTTCAACGGCGAGTGATCTCGCTCTTTTCTGTCGCATGGCGATGAATGGCGGCGTCCACGACGGCAAACGAATCATCTCCGAAGCGTCAGTGCGAGCGATGACCTCGACGCAAACCGGTGACTTGCTCAATCAAGGCAAGGGTGAAAACGGTTACGGACTCGGTTGGTCCACCAGCCGCAAGGCGAACAACGAGAGCGTCATTCCCGGCCCAGCCGGTCACGGCGGCGCGTACTCCACGAACATGAACATCGACCCGCAACGGGGACTCATCACGATCTGGATGGTGCAACACGCGGGCTATCCTGGCGACGGCGGCAAAGCTCAAGGGGCGTTCAACAAGGCGGCGTTCGACAAGTTCGCGAAGTAGCTGCGTGATCTCAGAGCCAATATGAAAAATAGGACGGATAAGTCGTATGCGACCTATCCGTCCTATTTGTTTTCTGCCATCAAAGAGATTGCCTGAAACTCAACCAAGCGATCTCACCCTCTAGGGCTACTTGAGCCACTTGACCTTGAACTCCATCGTCTCCCAGTCGTAGAGGCTATTGAAGTTTTCGTCGCGAGTTTCGACGTCGATTCCGATGTTGTCGCCGACGTCAGCAGCACCTGTTCCCTCGCGTGGGATGTTTCCTTCGCCGCCGAGTCCAATGTCTTGGCCACTGCCACCGATTAGGTTATCGACTCCGAACCCGCCGATCAGAATGTCGTTGCCGGCGTCGCCTTTCAGCGTGTCGTTATCGAGTCCGCCGCTGAGGATGTCGCTTCCTGTTCCGCCGAGGAGCAGGTCGTTGCCTGAGCCGCCAAACAGGAAGTCGTTGCCAACACCGCCATCAAGGATGTCGTCTCCGGCACCTCCTAGCAGTGTGTCGCCGTTGCCACCTTGCCCAAGCAGGTAATCGTTGTCGTCACCACCATCGAGTGCGTCGGCACCGCCGCCGCCACGCAGCGTGTCGTTTCCTTCACCGCCGAGCATGGTGTCATCGCCAGCCGAGCCGTTGAGCGTGTCATTCCCATCTTCGCCATCAACTAGGTCATTGCCCGCTCCGGTAATCACGTTGTCGTGCCCGCCACCGCCATAAACTTCAACCGCAAACGTTGCTGCGGAAGCGTTGATGACATCGTCTCCACCGCCACCGCTCAGAATGACCGATCCTGTGAGGCCCGTGTTGAGTGAGACATCCAACACGATCGTGTCGCTCTCGTCGCCAGAGACGATCAGCAACGATCCGACTTCGCTGATCGGCAGTGACTCAATGGCCTCGACGCCGTTGGCCGTGACGTGCAGATAGCCGTCCATGTCGGCGAATACCGACCAAGCTGTCGCAACTTCATCACCGACTGCGACGACTGAGATCAGGCTGTTTTCTACCGTGAGTTCGAACGTCGTCGAAGCACTCGCTCCGCTGCCGTCGGTCGCGGTGACTCGGAAGCAGTATTCACCGGCGTTGTTCCAGCCAGCGGAAACGGCGAAGGTTTGTGTCTCCGCATCGAAACTGATCCAGCTTGGCAGCGGACAATCATCGGCCTTACTCGCGGTCAGAGTCAGGCTGTCTCCGGCATCAACATCGTTGAAGAGACCGACTGGCAACGTGATGTATCTCGTCGATCCTTCCGTGGCTGTTTGGTCCTCGATCGTCCCGGCCACTGTGGGCGCGTCGTTCACGTTCTCGATGTGAATCGTCAGGGTTTGTGATGTTGAGAGACCGCCCAGATCAGTGGCGGTAATCGTTAGCTCGTGATTCCCCACGTTGTCGTTGGTGGGAGAAAAGCTGATGACTTCGCCGTTGAACGTGATCCAGCTTGGCAGGCTTTCGCCGTTGAATGTCGCGGAGAGCGTCAGCACGTCACCCGCATCAGTGTCCACAAACGTCGGCCCACCGCCGTCGCCGCCGCCATCACTTCCCCCGTCGCTGCCACCTTCGCCGCCATCACTGATGCTGCCGCTCGATTCGCCGGTCAAGAGGTTGAAGGAGAAGAAGTCGTCTTCCAGGATTGATCCGTCACCCAGTTCGATGGCGACCTGCGGTGCGTAGTTGACGCTCCAGACATTGAGGCCGAAGGTCGTCGAGGCGGTGACACCGTAAGAGTCCGTAGCGGTCACGCGGATTCCGAAGAAACCGTTGTCGCCATCTTCCGGAGTTCCCTCGAAGGTTCCCTCTTCGGCATTGAAGCTGAGCCAGCTTGGCAGCGGCGAATCGTCCCACTGAGTGGCCGAGAGCGTGATCTGGTCGCCGTTATCGACGTCCTCAAACAGATTGCTCGGCAGGCCAAGGAAGAACGATTCTCCTTCGGTCGCATTCTGATTCTCGACGTAGTTGTGTTGCTGCGGAGCGTCGTTAACGCCGGTCAGAATCAGCGAGACAGCGGCCACGTTGCTGGTGAGGCGACCGTCGGTCACGAAGTAGGTGAAGCCGTCGAGTTGTTGTTCCCCTTCAGCCAGCGAGGCGAAGTAGTTTGGTTCGGCTTGGTACGAAAAACTGCCGTCGATGCTGTGAATCAGGAAGCCAAACTGCGTGAGCCCAATCTGGAAGCCATCGGGTGGTGCGTCGAGTTCAATCGGGCCATCAAGTTCGCCAAACATCCCGCTGAGCAATCCGAAGTCGAGATTGGTTGCAAAGTGAACTCCCGCGAATTCAGACAAGTCGGAATCAGGGTCGATGTCGTTATCGAGCACGTTGCCGACGATGCTTCCCGGCGGTTGATCGAACGTGCCGAAGTATCTGTACTCTTCACCCTCTTCATAGGGCTCATCATAAGGACCGTCGTACTCACCACCATCTTTGGGAGGCATGTCTGTCGGCATGTCACCATACCAGCCATCACCCTCATACGAGCCACCTTCACCGCCGGAGAACATCGTCCGCATACCTTCGTTGCCTTGGGTGTCGTAGGTATCAGCAACAGCGATTGTCGCATCAGCAGCAGCAGCCAAGACTGCTTGGCGAACCGCCATCTTGTCGTCGCTGTAAGCCGATGTTCCGCCGGTTTCTTCGATCTCCGAATACTCACCGTTCGCGACATCATTCGACGTGTCCCAAGCGCGGACATTCAACACCGCTGTGCCAGTGCGTGAGCCGTCAGGCAGCAGTCGAATTCGCGTGTGACCGTCTGCCGCAAGGTGCAAGGCGTTCGATTCACCGGTCCCGGTGATCGTGGTCCAGTTCTCGCCGTCGTCCGTGGAGAACTGCCAGTTTCCTTTCGTCGTCCCTTTACTGAAGCCAACGATCGCGATGCCCGGTGCGTAGTTGCTATCAACGTCATCGACACGGTCCGAAACGAATTCAGCGATGTCCACACCGGGTCCATAGATGTCGTTCGCGTCGATCACCGGCAGTTTCACCGGAGTGAGATCGTTCAGAGTCGGTGCGTCATTCACTCCGCGAACTTGGATAGTCACAGTGGCTTCGCTCGTGCCGCCGTCACCGTCGGAGATCAGGTAGCTAAACAAGTCATAGCCGACTTCGCCCTCGCTGAGTGCTTGCGCTCCCTCGGCATTGGACGGGTCGTACTCAAAGCTGCCGTCTTCGTAGACAGTCACTTCTGCACCAAACTCGCTCACCTCGTTGTATCCGATCACGGTCAGCGGATCATGCTCGTCGGCAGGGTCAGTGTCGTTGTCGAGCAGCCCGTCTCCGGAGATCCATTCATCTTCGTGAATCTCCCAGCCACTCATTTCGCCTTCACCGCCGGTGAGGCTGACGAAGTCGTTGTTCGCAGTCGGATCAAGATTCGCCACCTCAACAGTCGTGCTGGCGGAGCCGGTGTTACCAGCGGCGTCGGTCTGCGTGATGGTCACCACGAAGGTCCCGTTGTCTTCGGGCATGAAGCTGAAGGAGGTCGATTCCAGCAAGCCCATCGTGGCTTCGCCGCCGGTCACTTGCGGATACCCAGAAACAATCTCTGACAAATCGCTCGTGCTGAAGTAGAAGGTGCGCAGCGAATCCTCTTCGCCAAGTGCCGGAGCACGCGTGAACGTAACCACCGGCGCGGTTCGATCGCTGACGATCGAGAACTCGCTGGAGGAAGCATTGCTGTTGCCAGCCGCATCGAACGCGCTTCCGGCACCGACAGTGACGGTCACTGCTCCGTCACCATTCGGTGCAACATTGATCGAGAACGTCGTTCCGTCGCTGACAAGGTCGCTGATCTCACCGTTGGAGACCATGACCACGTAGTTGAAATCCACGATCGGTTCGCTGAACGTGATCGTGACGGGAATCGAGTTCGCGTTCGTCGGGCCGGTCAGAGATGACGTGATCGTGGCGGTCGGAGCGGTACGGTCACTCGTGATCGACGCGGCCGCCGCCTCGTTGCCGTTTCCTGCCGCATCGTTCGCCGAATCTTCCGCAAGGCTCAAGCTCACCGTGCCGTCAGCGGTCGGAGTGACCCAGACGTGATACTCACTACCGCTGCCGGTTAGTTCGCTGATGCTGCCGTTGCCGACGGAGAAATCGCTCGCATCCAAGCCGGTGACGTCCTCGTCAAAGGTCACGATGAATTCGATGGAGGCCGCGTTGGTCGGATTGCTCGGAGTGACCGTGATCGTCGCGGTCGGATCGGTGCGATCGCTAGTGATCGAGAACGATCCGGTATCGTTACCGTTTCCAGCGGCGTCGCTCGCAACATTGCTCTCAATGCCAACGGAAATCGGTCCGTCACCTGTCGCGGTCAAATCGAACGAGTAGCTGCTGCCGTCGCCCGAGAAATTGCTCACGCTGCCGTTCATCACATACAAGTCGCTGCTGTCGAAGTTGCTGACCGACTCGCTGAAGGTGATCGTCACCGAGATCGGTTCATCGTTCGTCGGGTCGTCCGACGTGGTGCTCAGCGAGACTGTCGGAGCGGTGCGATCGCTGGTCAGCGAGATCGAATCACCTTCGGCATTGTCGTTGCCGGCGCTGTCTGAGAATGCTTCGGCACCGATGGTGGCCGAGAATGTTCCGTCCTCAATCGGCAACAAGTCGAACGAATAGCTGCTGCCATCGCCGCTGAAGTTCTCGATCGTCGCGTTCATGACGACGAAGTCTTCGGCGGTCAGTCCACTCACACCTTCGCTCGTGCTGACATTGACGTGAATCGAGTTCTCATTTGTCGGACTGCTGCTATTGCTACTCAGCGCGATGGTCGGAGCCGTGCGGTCGCTGACGAGCGTGATCTGGTTGGACCCGTAGTTTCGGTTTCCTGCCGTGTCGCGAATGTCACCTCCACCGTCACTTCCACCACCGTCTCTCACTCTGACTGAGACATTGCCGTCTGTCGTCGGCGTCACATCGAATGAGTAGCTCGAACCGCTGCCGCTGAAGTTGGAGACCGTGCCGTTCGTGACGTTGAGATCGCTCACGTCGAAGTCCGTCACGTCTTCATTGAAGTTGACTGAGTAACTGAGCGTGCTCGCGTTCGACGGATCGTTGGCGGTCGTCGTGAGCGTCGTAGTCGGACGGACTCGATCGACGACGACGGAGGCTTGCTCCGCCGCGAGACTCGGATTTGTGGCCAGATCGGCTGCCGCATCCCCGGCCACATCGACCGTCACCGCGCCGTCTTCTGTCGGAGTCACATTGAAGCTGAAGTGCGAACCGTCGATCGCCATGAAGTTGCTCAACGTGCCGTTGCCGACAGTGACATCGCTGGCGTCGAAACCGGTGACCTCTTCATCGAAACTGACGTTGACCGAAAGATTCGATGAGTTCGTCGGGTTCGCACCGCTGATCGAGATCGATGCTTGCGGGCTAATGGGGTCTTGCCTGATGGCTTGTGTGACCGTCGCAGACGATTCGTTGCCGACGGAATCTGTTCCCGTCACCAAGAAGCGATACGCGGAATCTGAAATCAGTGGGATCGAAATTGAGAACGAAGATCCTCCCTCGCCACCGGTGACAGATTGCTCGCCGACCAAATCGTCTCCTTCGCTGAGCGTGTTGCTACCGTCGTCATCGCGATAGACCCGCACGGTCGTGCTCTCGTCTGAGCTGATCGTACCTGCGATCGTCGCGGATTCGCCGTTCGTCAAGACGTTCGCAGCGGGCGACGTCACGCTCGGCGCGTTCGGTGCTGTGCGGTCGGAATCGAAGCTGTAGCCCGCGCCAAGGTTAGAGTTCCCTGCGAGGTCCATCAGAGAATCAGCGGCCAACGTCACGGAAACTTCGCCGTCCGCAGTCGGTGCAATATCGAATGTGTAGACCGAGCCTGATCCCGCAAAGTTGCTCGCGCTGCCGTTCGTGACGCCGAGGTCAGACAGGTCAAAGCCGGTAACAGACTCGCTGAACGTGGCGGTCACTCCGACCAACGCGGAGTTCGTTGCACTGCTGAGAATCGGAGTGAAAGAAACAGTCGGCCTCGTTGTGTCGCTAACGACGGTGTTCCGCGTCGCCGCGTCGCTTGAATTGCCGGCCAAGTCCACTGCCGCGCCCGATTCGATGTCGATGGTCACATCACCGTCGCCGCTTGGTACGACATTGAACGTCGCTTGTGTCGCACTGATACTCATGAAGGTGCTGATCACGCCGTTAAGCACCGCGAGATCGCTTTGATCGAATCCAGTGACCGACTCGCTGAAGTCGATCGTGAAACTTAGGCTCGTCGCGTTTGTCGGAGTTGAGCCATTGAACGTGATCGTCGGTTGTGGATTGATCGAGTCCTGTGTGATTGCCGAAACCGCCGCTGCGTCTGATTCGTTACCGGCCACATCGGTCGCCGAAACGACAAAGCGATTCGTCGCGTTCGCGCTCAATGAGGCGGTGAATGAGAAGCCGGTCGCCATCTCGCCAAGCTGTTGCGAATCGGCCAACGTGTCCCCTTCGGACAGCGTGCCGCTCGCGTCCGCATCGACATACAAGCTGACGAGAGTTCCCGCGTCAGCCGAACCGCTGATCGTGGCGGACATCGAGTTCGTCAGCAGCGCTTCGTCTGGTGCTTCGACGCTCGGTGAAGCCGGTGCCGTGCGATCCGAGTCGATAGACAGCGTCGCCGCAGCCGTGTTGTTGTTTCCCGCAATGTCGGTGACCGTGCTCGCTCCGAGATCAATCGTCACCGCGCCGTCAGCAGTCGGAGCGACATCGAACGAGTAACTCGAACCGCTGCCGGTGAGGTTGCTCGCCGTGCCGTTGCCGATGACGAGGTCGCTCAGCGAGAGTCCGCCGATCGCCTCGCTGAAATTGAGCGTGACTGGAATGCTCGCCGCATTCGTCGGATTCGCGAGCGAAATGCTCGTGGATAACGTGGCTGTCGGCACGGTCTTGTCGATCGTCACATCGAGCGTCGATGCTGGTCCGTCGCCATCGCTCGCTTGAAAGGTGTAATTCCCTTCGGCCAAGTTCGTCTGAGCGAACCGCCAATGTCCGTCCGGATTGACGAGGATCGCCCCGACAAAGTTGCCGTTGCGAGTGATCTGCATCACCGAATTGCCATTCGCCGTACCATAGATGTCGAGCGTACCGTCATTCGTGATCTCATCTGCATTGTCAGTCCCGTAATCTTGGTTAACTCCCTCGATCACTGCGGACAAAACTTGGCGAGCTTCGAGCACTTCTGTCGTGACGAGTGCCGTCTGATGGGCGGAACGCTTAGGCTGGTTGAGCTTGCCGCGTCGAGCTGGACGGACTTGCTGACGGGGATTCATTAACGAACTCAACCATTTGCGCAGAACCATAGCGGCCTCCATGCCTGTCGGTGGAAAGTTTAGGACGTGAGATTTGAATTGAGCCGGAAACAGAAGCGACGAAGGTCGCTGGGAAGTGCGTTTGAGCGACTCGCGAAACGAGTCCACTCGAAGGGAACGGGGGAATAACCGTCCGTTGTTGGCTGTGATAAGCCCGGAAAGGTGAATTCCGAACCAATTTGTTCAGTCTCGCGGGAAGTCGATTTCGTAAATGCAGAAATTGCCGGTCGCGATGCCAACGGGATGATCTTGCCAGCGTTTGGTCCTTTTCGTCTCTTCCAGTCAAAGGGACAAAAGAGCCAAAGGCAAATAGCCGCTCGCTCAAAAATCCGGTTCTCCGCCATTCCTGTTGAAAACCGGATTTGTCAAAGAGGTCTCACGCAAAGGCGCAAAGGGTTGAAATCCTTGGGATGCTTCCCCTTGCGACTTCGCGCATTCGCGTGAGACGTCCGTCAATACAACACAACTGGCGAAGAGCCAAAATTCTTCTAAGACTTCTCCGTCTAGCACGTCTTTCTTCTTGTACGCCATGTTGGCGAGCAGGGTCATCGCGATGAAAAGTCCCTTTGCGGACAGTTCCGAAAGCTGGATTCAAGCTAGCGTCGCTCGTTGGGAGAGCGATCTGCTGCGCTATGCGCGGCACTTGGTCGGCGATGCGGAACGTGCTCGCGATGTCGTGCAGGAAACGTTTCTGAAACTCTGTCAGCAAGACCGAGAACAGCTCGATGGGCATCTTGTCGAATGGCTTTTCACGGTCTGTCGCAACGGAGCGTTCGATGTGCGACGAAAGGAACAGCGTATGACGACGATGACGCTCGATACGGCAATGGATTCAGTCAGTCTCGATCCGCCGCCTGACGATGCTGCGGAGCAACAAGATGAATCAAATCGCTTGTTGCGAATGATGAGCGGACTCCCCGCGAACCAACAGGAAGTCTTGCGTCTGAAGTTTCAACACAGCCGCAGCTATCGCGAGATCAGCTCGATCACCGGCCTGTCGGAAACGAACGTCGGGTTCTTGATTCATGTCGGGATCAAGCGACTGCGTGAGCTGATGCGGTGATTTGTCAGTTGTCAGTGGTCCGTTGTTAGTAGCCACGGACTACTGACCACGAACCAATAACCAATCATTTTCGCGTTCAACCTCCCAAAGGAATAATCCATGTCCCCTAATATCCCAGATGATCCGCGTCTGACCGCGTATGTGCTCGGCGAATTGAATGAAACTGATAGAACTCTCGTCGAGCAACAGATCGGCGACTCCGTCGAAACGCTGCTCGAAATTGAAGCCATCCGCGAAGTCGCCGGACAGTTGCGAACCGCGTTACGCGACGAATCTCCGCATGTCGTAGGGCGGGCACTCTTGCCCGTCGAGCCAAATAATGCGACGGGCAAGAGTACTCCTCCGACGGCGATTGCTGTCGATGTCGCGACGCCTCGCCGAGCGTCCGGCAAATTCGCCGTCGCGGCTTCCTGTCTCGCGATGCTCGGTGCGTTTGGAATCGTGGCCGTCACAAGTCGGCAAGACCAGGCGAATTCAACTATCACCATAGCTCGCCGTTCGACTCAGTTGGGCACTGAGATGCTCGCACAAAGGTCGGCCAATGACTTTGATGGCGAGAGTCGAGAAGGCAAACCGGCTGTTGTCGCACTCACCCAAAGCTTACCGGAATCCTCTACACCTGAGAGCCGCATTCGTAATCAATTGTCGGCAGTCGCGGCCAAAGGATATGTGGTTGAAGAGGAGTCAACTCGTCTTTCGAGATTAGACAAAACTCGCGGGCTTGATCGGCAAGGTCGGTATCTCTTGCTCAGCCCCAGCCAGTCCGTTGTGACGAACGACGAAACAGTCCCCTTCTATGACGCTCTTGGGCTGGAACGAGTCGAAAGCATGGCCGCAGCACAAGCCTATCGAGCGAAGCTGCAGTTGTTGAAGCAGTCGGCAGGCCGAGAGCTGAAAGAGCTTGCTGAGCTACGAAAGAACCCTCAACGAAAGCTCCGCGAGGATGAGTTTGAACGGCTCAGCGAGCGGCCTTTGGTAGAATCTGAGTTGAAGGCTCTCATTGAAAAGCCGCTCCCTGCCTCTGCCAATTCGCGTGGCGAAGTCTTGGGGACGAAACCGAACGGCGCGAATACGGCGCAGCTCATCGAGATATCGCTGGGCACGAACGATGGCCTCGCTGTTGGCGACACGTTGACCGTCGTGCGTACCGACACCGAGCAGCAATCGGTGCGGTATGTGGGAGAGGTCAAAATTGCTTACGTCATCGCCGATCGCGCGGTAGGACAAATTGTGACGCGCATCAGTTCGCAAGAGATTCTGAAGGGTGACTCAGTTCTGCCACCGGATAATGAAGCTAGAACAGCGGAGTCCTACGCCAGAATTCACGACAACCCGTTCGCCTCACCGTTGCAAGTTCCGCTTTCGACGTTTTCGATTGATGTGGATACGGCGGCCTACTCGAACATGCGGCGGTTCTTGACGCAGGGAAGTTGGCCACCGGCGGATGCGGTGCGGATTGAGGAGTTGGTGAATTATTTTTCGTATGACTATGCACCGCCGAAGGCGGAAACTCGAAACTCGAAATCCGAAACACGAAAGGATGAGCAAGCCGATCAACCATTCGCGGTTCATTTGGAAGTTGCGGGGTGTCCGTGGAACGCGGATCATCGACTTGTGCGAGTCGGGTTGAAGGGGAAAGAAATCGCGATGGATCAGCGGCCGGTGAGTAACCTCGTGTTTCTGATCGACGTGTCCGGTTCGATGCAAGATGCAAACAAGTTGCCGCTGGTGAAGGTCGGACTGAAGCGACTGGTCGAACAACTGACGGAGAGCGATCGCGTCGCCATCGTCGTCTATGCGGGAGCGTCCGGACTTGTGCTCGATTCGACGAACGCGACTCAAAAGGATGTGATTCTGTCGTCGATCGAGAACCTGCAAGCGGGTGGTTCGACGAACGGTGGGCAAGGGATTCAGTTGGCGTATGCGTTGGCTCGCAAGCACTTCATACAGAAGGGAACCAACCGAGTCATCCTCTGCACCGACGGCGATTTCAATGTCGGCATCACGAACCAAGATGACCTCACGAAGTTGATCGAAGAGGAAGCCAAGTCCGGCGTGTTCCTCAGCGTGTTGGGCTTCGGAATGGGGAACTTAAAGGACTCGACGCTGGAGAAACTGGCCGACAAAGGGAACGGCAACTACGCCTACATCGACACACTGCGTGAAGTTCACAAGGTGTTCGTCGAACAGATGACCGGCACGCTGATCACGATTGCGAAGGACGTCAAAATCCAAATCGAATTCAATCCGTCACAGGTCGGAGCCTATCGCCTCATCGGTTACGAGAATCGCATGTTGGCCGCTCAAGATTTTCACGACGACACGAAAGACGCCGGCGAAATCGGAGCGGGACACACAGTGACGGCGCTCTACGAAATCATTCCGCCAAGCAAACTGCCTGCTCAGCCAAAGCCTGCGACTGACGAAAAGTTGAAATATCAACCGAATGTGAATTCGCCAGCGACCAAGAAAGTTGACACGAGCGTTCCGCCAGGTGCCGTACCTCCGAACTCGCTCACCGGACAAGGGTTTCTCAAGCCGAAGGAAACGAACGACAGCGGCGAACTCATGACGATCAAGCTCCGTTACAAGCAACCTGACGCTGACAAGAGTTCGCTGATTGAGCAAACGTTGGTTGACCAAGGTCGCTCGTTCGCTCAAGCGTCAACGGATTTCCGTTTCGCCGCGAGTGTCGCCAGCTTCGGCATGTTGCTCCGTCACTCACCGCATCGTGGCAACGGAACGCTCGACGCGGTGGCAGAAATCGCGGAATCGGCACTCGGCCCAGACAAGTCCGGTTATCGAGCCGAGTTCGTCGGCCTTGTCCGATCAGCAAAAGCGTTGCGACCTCAGTAGGTTTGCAAATCTAATTTGAGACTGAGCAAGGGCGGCTTTTTGCACGACTCATGAAAAGAGTCGGCGAAAAGTCCGCCCTCATTTCTTGTATTGAGTGACGCTCGCAGGTCGTTAGGCCGCTTTCATCCGTTGTCGATATCGCCAACTGCGGACGCTTCGAATTGCCGTTCCCAAGACGGAACCGGCGATGCGATTCAGCGAGTGCGGCGTTGCGAGTGTTCGAGCTTCAGGAAACGTCAGGAACTCGTGGTGATGTTCGGCCACAAAGTGTTCGACGGTCTCAATGGCTTGTTCCGACATGTTGTTGATGTGCAAGCAAAACGTCTGCACTCCGATCGGCAAGACCCGTGGTGACGCCAACCACTGGGGTAGAAAGATGAGACCGTCAGCCACGTACGGAAATGGAGCAAAGCCATCGGTAACGGTTGTGAAACCCAAGTCCTTCAACGCTCGTAACGTCACCACATCGAACGAGTGCGACGGGGCCATAAACGTTTCTGATCGTAGGCCGTGTTCGCGGAGCAGCGATTGGCCTCGCGCGAGCTTGTCGTGTTGTTCTTCATACGACAGCCCAGCAAACTCACTGAGGTTGTTGACCCCCATCAGCCCACTGTCACGCGTGACATAGAGATGTTGAAAGCCGTGCTGAGCGATCTCCCAGCCACGATCTTGAAACGATCGCATCTCGGCCCAAAATTCTCCGGTGCATTCGGGAAATTGTTTCAAACTGACGTCGCGATTGTCGGGGATGACACCCAACAGCGGTTTGATTCCGAACCGCTCAAACGATTGTTCGAGCCGTCGAAACGTATCCCACGCCATGTGAGCGGCGATGTCATCCATGCGAATGAGATAACGAGCGGGCATGTGAGCACGGCCTCAAGTTGTTTTGTGGATGAGCGGGATACTAAGGGCGATGAAAAAAATCGGTCAATTCCCGTTTTGAGATAACGAGTGAACGTTGCAATCAAAACCGTATTGACCCTGTTTGTGAAATTCTCGTACTGTCCCTTGCCCTTCTCATTTTCAATATTGCCCATCAGCGGCATTCCCTTCCTGTGTCTTTCCCCTCGTCATTCCTCACCCGCCTCACGCGATAGCCTCCTCAGAAAGGCCCATCTCGATGACCCACCCTGGTCGCGACAGGTTGGCTTGTTGTGTTCGACCTCAGTCGTCCCGGAGACGTTTCGTTTTCGCGTGGACGTGTCTGGCGAGTTGTGTCGCGTTTTGCGGCTGTGCTTCGACGGAGGTCATTCAAGCCAACAACGTCCCACAATGGTTGCAAGCTCCGACAATCGAGAATCCAAAGACACTGGATCTGTCTGGATTAGCGAGGGGCACGTATGCCAACGACACGATCGACCGCGGTGATGTGCTGGAAGTCACGATCAACGCCGG
>CAIJTL010000871.1 GCA_903823545.1 uncultured Planctomycetaceae bacterium | reverse complement strand
TGGACTACTGAGCGTGATTGATCCCGCGCCGGCGAAGGTTGTCCCGTTGGCGACGGTTCCACAATCGACGGGGCGGCGTGCGGCACTCGCTCGTTGGTTGACGTCGCCACAGAATCCGCTCACCGCGCGAGTCATGGTCAATCGAGTTTGGCAATACCACTTCGGCAAAGGACTCGTCGCGACATCAAGCGACTTCGGTCGCTTGGGGGAATCGCCGAGCCATCCGGAACTGCTCGATTGGCTGGCGAGTCGGTTCGCTGGGTTCGCTGACCCCAATTCACCGAACTCAACTCCGACGTCGCAAATCAAGCCTTGGTCCGTCAAATCGCTTCATCGGGTGATCGTCACATCGGCAACTTACCGTCAGTCGCCCGCTCATGCCGCCGCCGAAAAACAGGCACTCAAAGATCCAGGCAACCGCTTGATCTGGCGAGCGAATATTCGCCGACTCGATGCCGAACAGATTCGAGACTCATTGTTGATTGTTGCCGGAAAGCTTGACGCGACATCTGCCGGGCCGAGTGTGCCTGCCTCGAAACCACGTCGTTCGATTTACACGGAACAAAAGCGCAACACACCTGACCCTCTTCTTGACGTGTTTGATTCCGCCGACGGATTCTCCAGCACAGCCGAAAGAAATATCACAACGACACCAACACAGGCTTTGTTGATGATCAACAGCAAGGAAGCCCTTGCACGAGCCTCTGAGTTCGCGCGTCGAATCCAAAACGAAGCTGGTACTGATCGTGACTCACAGATCCGTGCCGCTTATCGCCTCTCGTTTGGTCGTGAGCCAAGTCCCGCAGAACTCTCCGCTGCCGCAGAGTTCCTCAATACCCAAGCCGCCCGCAACGCCGAAACTGCATCCAACGTGCTCGCAGACTTCTGCCACGTGCTGTTGAACTCGAACGAGTTTCTGTATGTCGACTAGGTTTTGGGTTTCGATTGCCGTCCAAGGCAATTGAGGTGAAGAGTAAGGCGTGGATTAGGGTGAGTTCGCTTCATCTTGACAAAACGGAGCACAAGAAGCGTCCGCCGGTGCCCAATTGACTCCGTTTTTTGAACGGGCATATAACCCGCCGCTCAAAATGAGCCGGAATGTTGCACAAGCGGCAAGTCTGTGATTTCAACGGAACGAAGCGTTGTGTCGCCCGTGCGAGCGATTTCGGCAAACTAGCGATTCAGTCAAGGATGACGTTCATGAGTATGGCAGCGGCGTCGGCACAGCGAGCGGTTACGTATTCGCAATTCGAACAACTGCGTGAAGCCCGTTCGATCATCAAACAGGAAGCGGAAACGCTGCTCGAATTGGCGAACCGCTTGGATGCGGACTTTTGCCGTGCGATCGAAGCAATTCTGCATGCGAGAGGCCGAGTGGTCGTCACCGGAATTGGCAAGGCGGGGCTGATCGGCCAGAAGTTGACCGCTACGTTTGCTTCGACCGGAACTCGTTCGCAGTTTCTGCATCCGACCGAAGCGCTGCATGGGGATCTCGGTTGCTTGAGTCACGACGATGTGGTGCTCGCGTTGTCGAACAGCGGTGAGACACAAGAGGTGTGCGATGTTGTTGCCGCCGCACACAGCATGGGAATTCCGTGTATCGCGTTGACGAGTAGCGAGCAAAGCACACTTGGTTCACAAGCGGAGGTGGTTTTGCGATTGGGAACAATTCGTGAAGCTGGCTCACAAGGACTCGCACCGACGTCGAGCACAACTGCGATGCTGGCGATGGGCGATGCGTTGGCGTTGGTTCTTAGTCGCTCACGAGGGTTCACGCCGCAGCAGTTTGCATTGCTGCATCCGGGAGGAAGTCTGGGACGTCGTCTGCGCAGCGTTCGAGAAGTGATGCGTCAGGAAAGCCAACTCCGTATTGCGTCGGAATCCTCGACGATCCGCGACATCTTCTCGTCGAACGGAGCGTCCGGGCGACGAACGGGTGCTGTGATGCTCGTCGATGAATCCGGTTGCTTGAGCGGTTTGTTTACCGATAGTGATCTCGCTCGGTTATTGGAGCAGCACCGCGAAGGTCAGCTTGATCGGCCCATCAGTGAAGTCATGACAAAGTCGCCGCTGACAATTGACGGTGACGCGCTGTTGTCTCAAGCAGTCGAAATGCTCTCCGCGAAAAAGATCAGTGAGCTGCCCGTTGTCGATGATGACGGCAGACCAGTCGGGCTGATCGACATCACGGACGTGATCGCGTTAATGCCGCAAACGAGTTCGCCCAATGCCGAACGTGAAACAGGCGGCTCGCCTGCGTGGCCTTTGCGGTGAACTCGGTTGTGGGTTGCTGAAATCACGGGCGAACCGCCTGGCTACGGATTTGAGATCACCTCCTTCATGGAATGACCTGTGTTACGGCGGATGTTTCTGACGCTGATGACCATGACGGCCCTCACTGGGTTGTGGTGGTTGTATGCGCTGATTGTCACGCCGAGGATTGCTCCGCCGATATTCGCGCACACGCGGCGAGCAATCGTTGATCCAGACGAGATTCCGATTGAAGTGACCGATGGAAGCACTGAGGAGGCTCGACGCTATTTGCCAGATGCTCCTTGGGCCGAACAAGCGAAGGTCCAATTGCGACTCGCGCGCGCAGCGATTTACTCGAACAGCTCAAAGCCGATCGACGAGTCTGAGCGAACGTATGAATTTCGGCCGTTCGCCATGATCATGTTCGATCAATCGCAATCAAGTGACGACAACAGCGCCGCGTCTCCGAAGCAGCCAGTCACGCTGATTGCCGAATCGGGGCTCGTGCAATTCGCCGCAAAGTTCGATCCGGTCACTCAAAAACCAGGCCGAGTCATCGGTGGAAAACTGGAAGGGGTCGTCACCGTCGCTGGCCCTGACGGACTGACCTTCAAAGGGCACAACGTCTTCTTCAATGAAGAAGTCATGCAAATTCTCACCGACGAACCGGTGGAGTTCACGTATCAAAAGCATCGAGGCAACTCCGATCACGGTTTGCGAGTCGATCTGATTCGTGCGGAAGGACCGCCGAAGCCGGATCAGTTGCTGTCTGTTGGCGGCTTCCGCCGGGTACTACTGCGCGGGCATGTCGAAATGGATTTGGCCACCGATCGTGAAACCGTCCATGTGGCGTGCGACGAGGGATTTGATTTCAACCTTCAGTCGCTGGTCGCGTCGTTCAAAATCAACGTTAACGTCACGAGGCCGACTGGTCCCGGAGAAGCCTTTTTGTTGAAGAAGTGCCAGTATCTCGATTTGATTCTCGAAGATGGTTCGAGCGACGCTCATCACGGTTCGCCGCACGCACACGATGCCCCGTCGACGCCGATTGTCAGAAGCAACGCCAATGAACCCAGTGAAGTCCAAGCCGAGCAAAGGCTCAATGACAGTGCCAATCAAGCGTCGCAGAACAAAGTCGGTTCAAGCAACGGACAAGGTCTCGGCAATTCGTCTTCATGGACACTGAAACAATTCCGCGCGAGCAGCACCAATCGCATGGAACTTGAATCTCAACATGACGACGTCACAGCGTTCATGACCAATCTGGTCTATGACGTCGCAACTCAGACGGCGGTCCTCAAAGATGCGGACGCCGTATTTATCCGGCAACAAAAAACGGGGACGGAACTGCGATGTCCTGAACTGACCTTCGTGCAAGGCAATGCTGGCGACATTCTTTCGGCGTCCGGTCGAGGGAAAGGTTGGATTCGTCGCGGAAGCCCTGACGTTGAGCAACCAGAATTCTGGGCTCAATGGAGTTCGCACTTCCGGATGTTGCAACAACCGGGGACGAATCTGGATTGGCTCGAATTGAATGGCCGAGCGATCGCCAAGCAACCTGGGAAAAAGTCTGGTCTCTCCGGAGACGTCATTCGCTTGTGTTTCGATCGAGTGACCTCGCGTAATTCGAATCGCGAAACATCGGCGAGTAACGAGGTTGGCAGGAACGCAACCGCAGCCACCATGCGAGCCAACAAGGCTGCCGTTAGGGCCGTTGCTGACACCAGTGTTGACGGTTCCTCGCCGTTTCGACCGAGGCAGCTTCAAGCCTTCAACAACGTCGTTGTCGTCAGCCCACAGGGGAAAGCCGAAACCAAACAATTGCATGTGACATTTGAAGATGCCGTTCCAAGCTCGGCGAATTTCGCGAAGAAAGAGAACAAGCCAAATTCAAAACGTCGGGTGCAGCCGGCTTCGCGACGATCGACTGGCGGCAAGGACAAGAACTCCATTGATTTCTTGAATGAGGAGTTGCCCGAGGGTGAATCACCAGCAACGTCTGAGAAAGTCGGCGAGCCGTTTCAACTCATCGCAGATTCGATTCGCGCGAAAGTCCGTTTGCCGAGCGAAGCGAGCAACCGCGATTCTGCAACCGCCTCTGGTCCCTCTGACTTGCTGGAAGTCATCACGGAAGGAAGCGTCGATTTGCAGCAATCACACGGTGACGACCAAGACCCGCTGCATGTGACTGGACAACGGGTTCACCTCGAAAACAAAGAGGGCAACGGCCAAGTCGTGCATGTGATCGGTCAACCGGCTGTTGTGCGCGATCGCGGTTTCGACATCGAAGGGAACGACATCTTCCTCGATCAGAACAACAACAAAACCTGGATCAACGGTTCGGGCGCGTTGCGATTGCCGGTGAAGAATGATTTCAACGGCAAAGCTTTGCAAAGCCCATCACTGCTGACCGTGTGGTGGAAAGAGAAAATGGTCTTCGATGGTCAGTCCGCCAACTTTTACGACGACGTGAAAGCTGCGCTCAACGACAGTCGCTTACAGTGCGAAGAGATGGAAGTCGTGCTCACCGACAGAATCCTCTTCACGGGAAATCAAAACAAAGTCCCCGCCGCTGAAGTGCGACAAGTTGTGTGTAAAGAGGGGGTCGAGATCGACCATTCGCAGTATGTCGAGAAAGAACTCAGCGAAATTCAGCGGGGCCATGTGGCTCAACTGACACTCAATCTGAAGTCTGGACTTACGGAGGCGGTTGGCCCCGGAATCATCTCGTTATGGCGTCCCGGTCGCGGCAAGCGAGCGGCACTTGCACCGCGAGCGGTCGCTCAAGCGAATCGCCCGCTCGAGTCAGACGTCGCGAATTGGGAATTCACTCGTGTGAACTTTTCCGGCGGAATGAAGGGAAACCTCAACGAACGCGAGACGACTTTCAATGACCGAGTCCGCATCGTCTATGGCCCAGTGGCTCGCCCGCTGGACGTCATCGACCCTGACGTTCATTTGCCAAAAGACGGCGGCGAAATGGAATGTAACTCACTGACGATCGAACAATTGCAAGAGACAGGTTCCACGAAGAAATACATCGGACTGACGGCGGAAGGAAATGCGAAACTCGAAGGACGCAGTTTCTACGCACAGGCTGACGCCATTAGCTTCGACGAGTCGAAGGAGCTTTATACGCTCCGCTCAATTGGAAGCCGACAAGTCACAATCTGGAGGCAAGCCGCCCCCGGTAGTGAGTACAGCGAAGCATCTGCAAAGAGTATGCAATTCATCCCATCGCAGAACCTGCTCAAGTCCGACAAAACAACAGGCATCCGCGGAGCAAACTAAAACTCTTTTCGCCCCTCTGCCTTCTTCTATCGATCTCTGGACCTCGCATGACAAATGCCTATCACCTGCTCGTTCTCTTCGGCAGCTTGGCGTTGTTGATGATGTTAGTTGTGCGCGGCAAGAGCGTTTTTGTAGTCGCCCCGCTGTGTGCGTTGCTGGCGGTCACGTTGAGTGGAGCCGATCCGGTTGGAACGATGAACGGGGCTTATGCCGCTGGGTTTGCTGACTATCTACGTCGCTTCTATTTGATCTTCGCCTTGGGAGCTGTGTTCGGCAAATTGATGGAAGAATCGGGGGCCGCCATCACCGTCGCTCAGGCGGTTGGCAGATTTCTCGGCAAAGAACGGGCTTGTCTTGCGGTCGTCTTGGCATGCGCGTGCCTGACTTACGGAGGCGTGTCTCTCTTCGTCGTCGGCTTCTCTGTCTATCCGCTGGCATTGCAGTTGTTTCGAGCGGCCAACTTACCGCGTCGATTCATTCCTGCTGCGATCGCCTTCGGTTCGATCACATTCACGATGACCTCGGCCGGCTCGCCGGAGATTCAAAACCTGATCCCGATTCAATACCTCGTCAAAGAAACGCTCGTTGATGGCGTTGTTCAGAAGGTACCGCTGACCGACGCACGTGCTGGTTGGCCGGTGAGCTTGCTCGTTGCGAATCTTATGTTCTGTTTAGGACAGTGGCATCTGGAACGAGTCATTCAACGCGCGGTCGCTAACGGCGAACGCTTTGAAGTTCGAGATCAAGACAAGATCGCTCCCGATGCTCACGCGAAGCATCGTCCGGGAATCGTTGCTTCCATTGTGCCGCTGATCGTGACGCTGTTCGCGTTGAACGGGTTGCCCACGATCTGCCACAAGATTGCCGAAGCGATGCTGTTCTCTGATTCCTCTTCACCGACTGTTGCAGTGCTGCAATCGATTCTCAGCCGCTTCCCCGAAGACGGCACTCTCTCGATCTTTCTCGGAGTCATGGCTGGAGTGATTGTGTTGCGACGCTGGCTGAAAGATTCATGGACGTGCTTTGGAGATGGTTTCGTGAACGGTTTGTTGGCGGTTGGTTCGACGGGAGCCGTAGTCGGTTTCGGAGCGGCGGTCAAAGAGCTGCCTGCGTTTCAAATGGTCGTTACGTGGGTGACTCACTTGCCGGGCGATCCGCTGGTCAGCGCGGCGTTCGCGATCGCGATCATCGCGGCGATTGCCGGTTCTGCTTCCGGCGGTCAGGGGATCGCGTTTCCGATCATCAAGCCGATCTACATTGACGAACTTCATGTCGCTCCGCGAGCGTTGCATCGAGTCGTCGCGATCGCTTCTGGAACGTTGGACTCGCTTCCCGCAAACGGCTATCTCGTCATGTTGATCCGCAACATTTGCGGCGAAACTCACGCTCGCGCTTATGGCCCGATCTTTGTCACGACTGTGTTGATTCCGGCAGTTGGGACGGGAATCGCGATCGCTCTCTTCAAGCTTCATCCGACGTGGGCGTTGATGTAGTACTGCGACAGATGCAACTGAGAAAAGCCATTGAACCGCAGAGGACGCTGGGAGCGCCGAGGTTTCATTGCTCATTCCTTCTCCGCGATCTCCGCGTCCTCTGTGGTTCAGCTTTGTTCCTACGCAGCTACTTGTCGGTCGCCTGCTCTTTTCGCAAATCGACGACCGATGCCGGAACTGCGAAACCATCGGTTTCATTGTTGTTCAGGCGGATGTTCTTCGTGTCGGTCCCCAGCTTGATCCCGACGCGTTTCGAGGCTCCTCGCTTTTCGATGACGCGGTTATCGATCAGCTCGATTGACTCGGTCCCGCCTTGAATGTCGATACCGACACCCTCGTCGCCGCCGCTGTTGACGATCTCGTTCCGTTCGATCCGATTGCGATGTCCGGCGAAAGACGGGCCACGTTCGGGGCGGAAGAGGACTCCGGCGACGCCGCTGTCGCGGATGACATTATCACGCACGAGATTGTCGGTGTCGCGATGTCCGATCGAGATTCCCGCCGTGCGAATCCCTTCGATCACGTTCTTTTCCGCGAGGCCGTACTTCACGCCCCAGCAGAAGAAGATGCCGATGCCACAACGCTCGATGCGGTTCCCGCGGATCAACGGTCGTTGCGAGCCGGAACCCGGATGCAAGCCGAGGTCCGCGTTGTCATGGCTGTGACAATTCTCGACGACGACGTCGTGACAGATCTGCCAACTGATGCCGTCGCCGTTGTTGTTGCGCGCCTCGACGCCGCGCATCGTGATCCGGTTGCAGTCCTGCAAGAAGATGCAACCGGAGTAATTCCCATCGAAGTGGTCGTTCTTTTCTTTGTTGCCGTCGAGCGTGATGTTCTCGATCGCGCAATCGCTGAGGAACTCGCCGCTGATCAGCGGAAACGACGTCGCGATCGTCGGCTCGCCCGCCGACCAGACGTTTTCACGCAGCGCGCGATCCAGTTTGAACCGGTTTCCCGTGCGAGCGACCAACGTTCGCTTGAGTACCGTCGGCCCGCCGTTGTGCGGATTCTTGCAACGAATTACCACACCGTCGCCGACGCGAAACGCCTTCGCATCTTCCAGCGTCACTTCTTGGTCATACCAATCGGAATCGGCGGCGAGCTTCGTCTTTGCGGACGGTTCTTTGATGAGCACCGATTCTGCCCCACTGCCGACGATCCGCACCTTCGACGCCAGATAAACCGAGTTCCTCAGCCGATACGTCCCCGGCAACACCTTGACCGTCCCGCCGCCGAGCCGAGCGACCGAATCCACCGCCGCCTGCAACACCTTCTCGGTCGAACCGATCAGATCACCCTCCGTATTGCCGACCGAGATCGTTACCCGCTCGTCCCAATTCGGTTCGATGGCGGTGTCGCCGGAGGTCGCTCGCGGCGATGTCACTTTTGGTCGAGGGTCGTCGGCATGTGAAGTAGCTTGGCCGACAGCCGCAATTAACACGACCAAACTCCACAATTCACGACGATCAAATCTTGCGTGTGACATGATGCCTCCGTCGGCGCGTTTGATGCTGTAAAATCACTTTAAGTAGGGCCAAAACTGCTATGTACCTGCCCCTCAAGCCCAGTATCTGATGCCTCAGATTTGGTCCTGACCAGACGGTTCTCGTGAGCCTCGAATGCCTCCCATCCAAGGAACGCCGCTATTTGCGTTCCGAGGCGATCGTACCATTCAGAGTTCTCATGAACCGAACAAATCAGATTCATCCGCCTGAAGCATCTATTGGGTTGGAGGAATGTGGACATGCCGTTCTCCTTGGGAGTTGATGAAACTTTCCTTGAGGAGACAACGCAGCATGTCCACAGTC
>CAIJTL010000870.1 GCA_903823545.1 uncultured Planctomycetaceae bacterium | reverse complement strand
TTTCTTTACCAGCGGCAACTCTCGACGCGTCTCGGTGGTATCTCAGTAAGTCGCGATGTGCCGAATTCATAGTGATTATCAACAAGTCCCGTACCAGTCTGTTGACGAATTTTTTGGCGAGCGGGCTGCTGGTTGTGTGTTGTAAAGTTTTTGATGCAGTTGACGTCTCGCAAGCGGCTCCTGCCGAGACGTGTAAAGCAGACTTCAGGCGGAGTAACTCTCAGTTTTGGCTCCTGCATCCAATCGCGCAATGACGTTGCCAGATCGCTGTTGAACGATGTGAGTCGCTCGGCTGGCTTGCTCTGACGATTTACCTTGTCGCAAAACGACAAGACGCGCCAAAAAGTGCATCAAACACTTTCTGGCGCGTCTTGTCATTTGGTTTCGCAGATCGCGTTCTTAAGCGACTGCTGATTCCGGTTTGAGGCAGCGTCCAATTTCTCGGACGGCTTGTCGGAGTCTTTGGGCATTTTCAACGATCGCGAGTCGCAAGTAGCCTTCACCCTCTTCGCCGAAGCCACGGCCAGGGCTAACTGCGACGCCAGCCTCATTCAGGAGTTTCATGGCAAAGTTAATTGAGCCCATTTCAGCCCAGGGTTCTGGAACTTTCGCCCAGACAAACATACCTGCTTTCGGCGCTTCGATTTCCCAGCCTTGTCGTGTCAAACCATCAACCAGCACATCGCGGCGACGTTGATACTCTTCGCAAAGTCGATCAATCGACTCGTCGCCATGTCGCATTGCGACGATCGCAGAGATCTGGATCGCCTGGAAGATTCCGTAGTCGTAATAGCCCTTGATCGTGCCGAGTGCTCGCACCATTTCTGCGTTGCCGCAGCAATAGCCAATGCGCCAGCCAGCCATGCTGTAGCCTTTGCTCATCGTTGTCAGTTCAACGCCAATGTCGATCGCACCCGGAGTCGCCAGAAAGCTGGGAGCCTTGTAGTTGTCGTAGCAGATGTCTGCGTAGGCGAAGTCGCTGATTACCAAGAAGCCGTATTTCTTCGCGAGAGCGACGAGATCGACATAAAAATCTTGTTCAATGCAGGTTCCCGACGGATTGTGCGGGAAATTGACAATGACCAGCTTCGGTTTCGGAAAAAGATGCTCGCAAGTGTAGGCGATATTCGAGAGGAATTCGTCAGGCTTCCTGACGTCCAGGGCAATGACGTTTCCGGAGGCAAGCATCACAGAGTATGAGTGGATTGGAAACGTTGGTGCTGGGACAATTGCTGTATCTCCGGGGCCCATCAGAGCCAAGCACATGTGGCTGAAGCCCTCTTTTGAACCGATGCAGGCAATGACCTCCGATGCCGCATTGAGTTTGACACCATATTTTCGGTCATATCTCTTCGCGACCTCTCGGCGGAGATTCTCGACTCCGTTCGATACTGAGTACCGATGATTTCTTGCGTCGGAGAGCGACTCGATC
This sequence comes from uncultured Planctomycetaceae bacterium, assembly GCA_903823545.1. Taxonomy (GTDB): domain Bacteria; phylum Planctomycetota; class Planctomycetia; order Planctomycetales; family Planctomycetaceae; genus SXKJ01. The sequence goes on along the minus strand of CAIJTL010000870.1, from coordinate 5,097 downwards.
ATCTTGTCGATGATGAATTGCTCGGGCGGATCCGTCGGATTACCCATTCCGAGGTCGATGACGTCGATCCCGTCCTGTCTCTTCTTGTGCTTCAGCTTATTGATCTTGCCGAAGAGGTACGGAGGGAGCCGCTTCACTCGGTCTGCGACCGGGATCGAAAAGGGCTCGTCGGAAAATGAGGCTTCAGTTTCACTTCGCATAGCGTTGGGCAGCGGAAAGTGGGGCGAGGGAATTGGACCGGAAGATTGCGGAAGCATATCCGCAGCGGCCAAGCGGAAAGGGGATTCTACCAATCCGTCGGGCGATGAGAAGTTCGTGGATGACTTAGAAGACATCAGCGGACCTCAGGAAATTGGGGAAGAAAAATTTGAATGGCAGATAGAAAATTAGCACGACGCGTTAGCCAGTGATGTTCTGTGGGACCACTTGCTCACGCGCCGTGCTAGAAGGTTATTGCGATCCGAGTTGTTTACTTGGTTGAACTACCCGCAGGTCGCTTTGTTGAGCTGGCCGGTCGGGTCGGAAGGGTATCGCCGTCGTCAGTTGACGTCGCGACTGCTGGTTTCACTCGGCCGTTCGTGGTTCCCTTTGCACCCGCCTGACGAATTTCTCCGCCGTCGTTCGATGCTGTCCCACTTTTGGTTCCAGTTGATTTTACACCGCTCGGCTTTGCCCCATCACCTTGGGCAACATTGTTTGTGCCGCCGGTTGATGTGTTGGTGTAGTAGTTATCGACTCGGGTCTCTTTCTTGATGGATTCAAAGACCTTGGCGACTTGTTCCTGGGTCTTCTGCTTCTTCAGCAGGTCCGCCAGTTCCGCTCGAACTTGATCGTCAAGACCTTTGACGACAGGGTCCGTGCGACCTTCGCACTTCAGGATGACGTATTGATTGAGCGTGCTGTCGATCTGAGTCACTGCGGAAATCTCACCGGTCTTCAGCTTAAACGCGACCTTCTCCACGTTTTCGCTGCCGGAATGACGTGGAATTGGAGGAACGCTGCCGTCGAGTGACTTACTCGCTGGATCGATCGAATACTCTTGAACGTACTTTTCAAAGTCGTCCGGATTCTCTTTCACTTTGGCCCAAGCTGCCTGAGCTCTACGGAGGTTGTCGCACAGAATCATGCGGCACTTCACTCGTGGTCCGTATTCGCGTTCAAACGCTTTTTGGATTTCTTCGTCGGTGACTTTGACCTCGGCTCCGGCGAGCTTCTTCAATGCGAGCATCGGCCAAATGACGTCACGACGATATTGCTCCGGCGAAATGTTTCGCTCGGCTTGCAGCATCTGGAGGTATTGTTCGACTGGGATCTTGAACTCGGCCGCGATGCGGACGATTTCTTGATCGACCTCAGATCTGGCAACTTCAACGCCCCGCTCACGACAGGCGAGTTGAATGATCGCTCGATTGATCATGCTGTCGAGCACTTCTTTGCCGACTCGGATCACGCTTTCCTTGGCCACTTCATCCATCGAGATGAGCAGGTTCTGTCCGTTATGGCTCACGCGAGCACCGGGATCGCCCTTCGTTGAAGGACTTGGAGTTGCTCCCGAGGCCGTGCCTTGTGAACCCATGGATGTCTGTGAATTTGCGGTTCCTCCGAGGCGAGCCTTGCCCGACGCATTGTCGGATCCGCTCGTGCGAGCCGTTGACTCTTCGGCAGCCGTTCCCGGTTGAGCACGGAGGCATTGAAAACAAATCGCAGCACCGAGCACAGCGGCTCCAGTGCCGGCGGCGACCCACAACAACGTTGATTTAGAACGATTGAGTTCTGCCATGGCCTCGCATCCCTGCCGTCATGTCAGCGGCGTCTTAGAAATGACAGTTCCGAAAAGAAACGCCTTAAGTCGAAATCCTTTCGACTATCAGAAGGCAGCGGGTTATAGGGCAGTCGCGAAAAAAGGGTCAAGCTGGGTTTTAAAAAGTTAATGACGCATTGGAGGTCCGCCGGTAGCAAACCTCCAATGCGTCATTTTGATGTCGTTGATTGATTACTTGCCAAGAGCCGCCAGAACTTGTTCGGTGATGGCTTTTACCAACGAATCCACATCCGATCCGCTCGAAGGTGCTGGAGTCGAACCGCCCGCGTAGGTCGGCTTCTGCAAGTAGCCGGGATATGTCGGAGCTGGCTCAAAGGCACACGGTTGCGGTGCTTCTTCTTTGTAGCCGTCGCGGTAGGCACCGTTGCCGCAGAGGTCGCAGTCTTCAACATGAAATCGTGGGTCGTCGAATCCGAGTCGCTTCTTCAGATCGAGCAGTTCTCGAGACTTCTGTTCGTTGAGGTACGTAACGCCGCCGAGCTGTTTTGAGAGCAACAAGATTCGACAATAGGCGTCGAGAATTTCCGTCTTCCAATAAGCATCCTCGAGAGTCTTGCCGAAGCTGATTGTCCCGTGATTTGCCAGAATGATGGTGTTCGTTCCGGGCTTGAGGAACGGCAGCACGGTGTTCGCGAAGTCTTGTCCACCCGGAGTTTCATACGGTGCGATAGGCACTTCGCCCATAAAGACTTCGATCTCTGGCAAGACGCACTGCGGGATCGGTTCGCGAGCGACCGCGAATGCTGTCGCATGTGGCGGATGACAATGCACGCACGCCATCACGTCTGGGCGAGCACGCATGATTGCCAAGTGCAACAGGATTTCGCTGGTTCGCTTGCGAGTCCCTGCGATCTGTTTGCCGTCGAGATCAACCGCGCAGATGTCGTCCGGCTTCATGAATCCTTTGCAGATCATGGTTGGTGAGCACAACACTTCGTTTGGCCCGACTCGCATTGAGATGTTTCCATCGTTCGCTGCGGCAAAGCCTTTGGCATAAACGCGACGTCCGATCTCACAGATTTCTTCTTTGATCCGTCGGTCGTTGATTCCACTGTTCCAGTTGCTGGCCATGATTTCCCTTTTGGAGTGAGGTGTGTCAGCACCCGCTTTGGATTCTTCCGACTCAGCGATCTCTGCGCCTCTGCGTGAGAATTGATTTCACGCGGAGGCGCAGGGACGCCGAGAATTAGGAACAGGAATACGGTGCTGACACACCGCACTCCAAAATTACTCAACCACGACGCGATCTAAGATCGCGGCGGAATACGCATCAATCGGTTTCAAATTTGGACCGAACGGCGCAGCGGCCTCCGCTCCCTCACTGACTGCGATCAAGTCACCGTGGCCGGCTCCCAGATCGTCGTAAATGACAATCGCTTCGTTGCGGCCGGGACCATTCGATTTCCCTGCCTCAACACCTTTCAATCCTTCATGAGTTAATGGCACACCAAGGAGCCACTTCGAACCGCGCAAGCTCGGATGACACACCGATAACGTGCATCGACCGATGATTTGAGCGATCCGCATGATTAACTCCGAAGCTCGTAGTTCTGCCTTTAGGCGACGTTACTTCAATCACATAACCAAGCCGACAGGCGGGACCTACAAACTTTTTGCAAACTCTTTCAACAGATTTCGTAACTCAAAAAAACTGCGTCCTGTCGGCCTTACGACCATGAGGTTCAAATTCATGTACTGCTTGAGCGCTGGGATCAGTTGGACGTCGCTGACCACTGCGGAGTTCACTTTTTCGTTTCGGTTGGCTCGGCAACAGATCAATTCAGCGTGCTCGGCAAAGACGACTATGCCGGAAGCTTCACCACGACAAAGTGCGTTCGTTGCATTTGAGACAGCTTCATCTGCGGTACTAAGTAGTTCGTGAGACCATTGTTTTCCGAACGTCTGATTCTCGGTGTGCTCTATCGCTTGCAAGACGTTTTGAGTTGCCGTGACAAGCAGTGCTTTCCAACGAGTGATCGGCTTGTTCGGGTTCGGAGCAGCTTCGGCTGTGTTCCGATGCCAGACGATTTTGTGACTTCGCAAGTAATCAAACGCACTCGGCGTGATGACGGCTTTCGGGCAAATCGCGACCTTGGCCCACTTTTGACCGTTCAGTCGCGAGGCGAGCAGTTCACCCGTGACGACTCGATCGGTAATTGCGAATGTGGTAGAGGATTGAATGCTGGGGGCTGAAGGCAACACAGCACGCGGCGCCGTCGGTTCAGGACGCACCGATTGCGCGACCGGTCGGAGGCGATGCATCACCTCGCCGACAATCTTCGCAACCAACTTTTCGTCCAATAACGCTGCCATGAATCTTTCATCCGTACCACGACCTTGGAAGGAGTGGTAGGGGTTTCGTTCTCATTTCAAATCGTCGACTGTTCCAATCACTGCCCAACGCACGGGAGACTTATCGTCTCCCAACATCTGACTGACCGCTTTGCCATCGCTCGTGATCATTACTCGCTGACCTATCCCAGTTCCCAATTCGTCGATTGCCAGGACCGGTTCACCGTCAGCACCACCCTTGGCATCCAAGGATTGCACGATGAGCAACTTCCAGCCGTTCATCGACGGATGCTTTACTGTTGAGGTCGCGTGACCGATCACTTTTCCAAGTTGCATGGCTAAACGATCCTCAAATCATCAACCAAAGTGCATCGCCGCTGGCGTGTAAACGTCATTGGAGTCGTCACCCCTTCTCCGGTTGGACCGGCAATGCTGAATGACAGATAGCCTTCGCCACCAAGACCGAGTCCTGCTCCGCAAGGACCGTTCTTGATAAATAACGTCGTGTCTAATTCCTTCCCCATCGTGGTCATGTTGCGGACGTTGCGGCTGTGAATCAGGCTCGTGTGGCGGAAGCCGTGTTCGAATTCTTTCGCCAGAGCGATCCCTTCGTGAACGTCGCGGACTCGGATGAACGGGACGAAAGGCATCATCTGCTCTTCGGGAACGAACGGGTTTTCGGTGTTGGTTTCGCCGAAGAGCATCGTAGTGCCAGCGGGAATCTTGACGCCGATTTGTTCTGCCAACACGGCGGCGTCTTTGCCGATGAGATCGCGATTCAGGTGCCAGTGATCGCCCGGTTTTTCTGGCGGCGAGAACGCGACTTTCGTCAATCGCTCGACTTCCGCAGCGTTCAAGCGATGAGCACCAGCGTTGGTCATTTCAGACATCAGTTGATCGAAGATCGTGTGAACCGCGAAGACTTCCTTCTCACCGATGCAGAGCAAATTATTGTCATATGCTCCACCGGAAATGATCGACTT
>CAIJTL010000869.1 GCA_903823545.1 uncultured Planctomycetaceae bacterium | reverse complement strand
GCCATGATCCGCTGGTTGCTCGACACCGACATCGTTTCGCTGTGGGCACAGGGAATTGCTGCGATCTGTCAGAGGTTGATCGCGATGTCTTCCGACGAATTGGCCATTTCGATTGTCACCGCCGAAGAGTTGGTTGGCGGTTGGTATGCAGACCTGCGGAAAGCTCGCACGGACGATCGTCTGCTTTGGACATACTCTTCGCTCGAAACGACGTTGGCATTCTTGCGTCGAATCACGGTCATTTCGTTCGTTGCGGCAGCGCTTCAATTGGCTCAGAAATATCGTTCGCAAAAGATTCGAGTTGGAACCAACGACCTGCGAATCGCCGCCACTGCGAGCAGTCGCAATCTCATCTTGGTCACGCGAAACGTCAGTGACTTTGGTCTTATCCCTGGACTGACCTTGGACGTATGGGACGAGCGTCAGTTCTAAAGTTGTCCCTTTCTCAAAAGAGGTCTTAGAATCCGACGTCACTGTTTTTGAAGCGTTCGTTTTCACTCTCGCTTCGGGTTAGTTTTGAAAGTACCTCAAGGATGAAGACACAGTCTCTCGGTTTGGTTTCCGAAGCCCCTTATGTATTTCAACGGCCGCCGCGAAGTTGGTGGTGGCCGAGGTTGTTAGCACCGATTTTTTTGCCGCTCATGCGGATCTATTGGGCGCGAGTCAAGCGGTTCGACTTTCATGGGATCGAGGCGTTGAGAGCCTCGCTGGATGCCGGGCATGGGATTTTGTTGGCTCCGAATCATGCGCGGCCGACTGACCCGGTTGTTTGTCTATATTTGGCGTGGGTGCATGGCTTCGCGATGTATGGGATGACGAGCTGGCATCTCTTTAAAAATCATGGGTTCGTGCGACATGTGGCTCGTCGCATGGGTGCGTTTAGCGTCTTTCGCGAAGGGAGTGATCGTGAGTCGCTGTCGTTCGCGATTGACTCGCTGGCGAATGCCGAGCGGCCGGTGGTAATTCTGCCAGAAGGTGGTTTGTCGCGCACGAACGATCGTCTGCGGCCGTTGTTGGAAGGACTCGCGTTTGTCGCGCGAGCGGCAGCACGCAAACGAAGTAAGCAAACTCCTCCTGGTCAGGTGGTAGTACATCCTGTCGCGATCAAGTATTGGCTGTGCAGCGATCTCAGCGAGACGATCACACCGTTTCTGAAAAGTACCGAGCAGACTCTCGCACTGAGTGCGGCAACGGGAATGACTCTGTTTCAGCGAATCGTGCGGATCATCGAAACGGATCTGGCGAAGCATGAAGCCCGAGTCTTGGGGGCGACTCAATGCGGTTCGCTGACAGATCGGTTGGAGGCTCTCTGCGTCGCTGTGCTGGCTCGATTGGAAAAAGAGTGGTCGCCAGGCGCGATCATCGCCGACGATTTTGTGATCCGCGTGAAGAATCTGCGAACGGTGTTGTTGGTTCGGTTGGCGGAAAATGGCGTTACCGAATCGCAGCGGGAAGAGATTTGGAAGCAGCTCAACGAACTCGATAACGTCCATCAATGGGCCTTGCTGTTTCCTCGCGATTACCTGCAAACAGACAGTCCCAAAGAACGCTTCGTCGAGACAGTCGAACGGATGGATGAGTACTTCTCGGGCAACCTCGGACAACTCGGTCGCTGGCGAGTTGAAGTCCACATCGGTGCGGCAATTCTCGTTTCAGCACAGCGCGACAAGAGTGCTGAAGTTGATCCACTGATGGAACAACTCAAGTCGCAGTTGCAGGGAATGCTCGATGCCATTTCAGTGCGAAAGTAGTCAACAAACCGAAGCAGACTTCAACGCAAAGTTGCAAAGGGACGCAAAGAATCGCGAAGGGATGTGGCTGATGATCGCATCCCGTTGTTTTGAATCTGGAAATCAATCAGTCCATTTCTAGTCTTTGCGAACCTCTGCGGCCCTTAGCGCCTTTGCGTTGAAAAAGTCTTTTCAAAATCAACTCGGCTTGAGTAGCCAGTCACATTGAGGGGCAGCTTGTGAGAGAGATCAAGGTACGCAATATCCCGTTGCTTTTGGCCGATGCGGTCAAACATTTTGGTGATCGTCCTGCCTTTGCGACTCGCACGGCGACCGGCGAATTTGAGACAGTCAGCTTTCGCAGCATGTATGAGCAAGGCTGCTGTGTCGCGACGGCATTGATTGATCTGGGCATCCCGCTGCGAAGTCACATCGCTGTGTTGGCCGATAATCGGCGCGAATGGATGCTGGCAAGTTACGGCATTCAGTTGGCGGGTTGTGTCGATGTGCCTCGCGGAGCCGATGTGACTGACGGCGATGTGACTTACATCCTGCCGCATTCGGACGCTCGCGCGGTGTTTGTTGAGAATGCGAAACTGCTCGCTCAGGTTCAGCGATTGAAGGCTCAATTGCCGAACATCGAGCACATCTTTCTGTTGGACGGTGAGCCGCCAGCGAATGACGGCGCGTTGGGCATTAACTCGCTGATTGAGCGAGGCCGACGTCTGCGTGAGCAAGGTGACGGTCGCGTTGAAGAGCGCAGCGAGAGTGTTTCCGGCGACGACCTACTGACATTGATCTACACATCGGGGACGACGGGCGAACCGAAGGGAGTCATGCTCACTCACGAGAATATGTTGTTTCAAGTCCGCAATTGTCCGGTGGAGTTCACTCCGGACGATCGGATGCTGTCGCTCCTTCCGATATGGCACATCGCCGAGCGGGCGTTTGAAACAGTGGCGATCGCGTATGGCTGCTGCACGTATTACTCCAGCGTACGACGTTTTCGAGGCGACCTGCAACAAGTTCAGCCGACGTTCATGTTGTCCGCGCCGCGAGTTTGGGAGAGCGTCTATCAGGCAATTCACGATCAATTGGCTAAAGCACCGGCCATGCGACAACGGTTGTTTCGTGCGGCGTTCGCTTGTGCGACGGGAGTGCGAGGTGCGCTGCGAGTGCTTCGCCGTCGTAACGCTGAGGTGGAGCCAGTCAGTCCCGTCGCGCGGACCATCGCGTGTGTCGGTGCGTTGCTTAAGTTGTCCGCCTGC
>CAIJTL010000868.1 GCA_903823545.1 uncultured Planctomycetaceae bacterium | reverse complement strand
GCTTGCTCTTCATTTTCAGGGTCGAGTTTGCGAGTCGGATCAGGTGCGGTCGTCGCTGGAGCAGCGACTGCCGCAGCGTTTTTGGTAGGGACATAGAACTTCTGGCCGAGTGGTGAAACCGGTGCTGTAACGATTCGTTCTGAAAAACCTTTGTGGTCGATGAAAGCGACGTCGAAGACTCGCAGACCACCTTCGCCGCACGCGGCGTAGAGATACTCCCCGCGGAGTTGGACGCTTTGAATATTCGGCTTGCGACCAGGATGTCGCAGCGCGTCACCAATATCTTTGCCCGGATGTTCGTGACCGTGTTCGAGTTCGCAATCGTGTTCGAGATGTCGGGCGTAATTGTCTGGAAACGCGAGCTTGTGTAGCGTGCTGCCGATGACGGTTTGTGGCTCGTCACGTTCGGTGACGACAACCGCTTCCATGCCGTGCTCGCCAGTTCCGACCCAGCAATAACGACCGATCCAGTTCATGTAGTTCGTTCCCTGCATCAGCAACTGCGCCATGATGGCGTTGTTGTCTTCGTTGTTCGAAAGGTGACAGTCGGCGCATTGTTTGGTGCCATCTTTGCCTCGAACGGTGTGCGGAACGTTGGTGGAAAATGCGATGCCGCTCATGCCGTCGGCAGAAATCGTTTGTTGTTGGACGTAGATCGACTCGCGGTTGTTGTTGTAGCTGCCGACATGCACCGCGCAAGCGGAACGAGCAGGGCTGATGCGGTTGCCGGTGACCGTGCCGTCTTTGGCCAGCATGTAGATGTCATCGCGGAGCGTCTGCCAGTTGTACGACGTGTAGTTGCGGCTGACGTCTCCTTCGTTGTGCAGATTGGGCATTTTCATGTTCGCTCGCTGCGGAAGATGGCAGCCGTAGCAGCTCGTATTCCAAGAGGAGTGGCACGAGACACAACTCATCTTGCTCGTATCGTGAGCGCACTTCTTCGCGTCTTTGGGGCGAGTTCCCCACGCAATCTCGTCCCCTTCAAAGCGGACGGTTTTGGCGAGATGTGACTTTTCGTTATATCGCGGATGGCCTGGCGTAATCGTGTCGACCACTTGCGGGATCTCCCACTGGCGAGGCTGGTCGCCGTCCTTTTCAACCATTGCCACTTGGATGATTTTCTTTCCTTCGCGACGGAAGCGAGGTTTTCCGGAAGGGGTCGTCAACGCTTCGAGATTGGTTCCACCTTCAGGAGCAGCCGGACCGCTCGTGCGGAGTGACGCTCGTTGATAGGCGGTTCCGTGGCAGTCTTCGCATGCGATTTCGATCGCCGCTCGGACCTCGCCGTAGAGCTTGGTGTTGCCGTGCGAATCTTGCTTGAAGTGGCAATCAACGCAGTGCATCCCTTTCTCGAGATGAATATCCATGAGATGGACCGGGACGTTGTCCTTAGCGGCTCGACAGTCCGGATGCAGCATGGCGTAGTTGAGCTTGGCCGTGTCTTCGTCTTCGATGATTCGATCTTTGTGGTCCAGCAGACGTCCTTCACGATCCTTTTTGAAGACCGCTTTGAAGACCCAGCCGTGGCCGTGGAAGTCGGCGAATTGCGTGTGCTTCGCTTTGGTATTGAGGTCGGCCACTCCGTCAAGGAATTCTGGATCTGACCAGTTGCCGCGTAGCGATCCTTCTTCCGGATTGTTCATGGCCGCGCGAACGAATTCTTCGGCCGTCGGATTCTTCTGGACCTTCGGATACATCAACTCGCCATCGGTCTCGTTGTCCCACCACATGAAGCCGAGGTAGCTCTGCATGACTGTCGTACCGGGGTGCATGTGGCATGTGATGCATTGGCTGGACGGGATCGCTGTAGTGAATTCGTGCTTAATCGGATGCCCAGATTCGTTCTTGGGGATCGTCGGATCGGGATTCAGACTGAGTCCACGATGACCCGCTGGTGCGTAAGGGCCGGAGTTCACGGCGGAGCGATCGTTGGCGTAGATCACGTGACACGCCGTGCAACCACTGGAGCGATAGTCTCCGGCATGATCGTTGGTGCCGAGAAAATTCAGCGTCGGGTCAAGCAGTCGCGTCTTTTGCAGGCCGATGAAAACGGGATCGGTACGGTTCTCGGTGCCGAGTCCGCGATTGCTCAAACGGGCTCGTGGGCGACCCGGTTCTTCGCCGGTTTCGGGGATGCCGACTTCCGGGCGGAAGCGGCCGCCTCGTTCAAAGATGCGAAGGATGTTGCCAGGCTGAGTGATTTCAAAGCGAGGGAGTGGATCGAGGAACGGAACGACTCCTTTGTATTTCATCTCGTATTCGGTTGGTGCGGGAACGGTCTGCAATCGCTGCGGCGTGCCGTTCATCGAATAACTCTCACCGAAGCGTGCTCGCTTCTTGGGGTAGCTGCCGTTGTTGTAGAGCGCCGCTTCCCACAACATCGCTCCGTGAGTCATCATGCTTTTGCGAACTTCGAGCACTTCGCGCGGATGACAGCCCGATGTGCCGCAACTGATATGAGCAATCCGCAAGTCGCCCGGATTGACGAAGCGGATGAATTCGGGTCGTTCGTGATTGAGCAGCGTATAAGTTCGGACGGGGTTCGCGGACGTGGCCCAGATTTCGGGGAAACAGCTCGCAACGTGACCTTGCAGCTTGTTAGTTGTGCTCGCGTCACCGCCGTGACAGTCGGTGCAACCAAGGTGCATTGCCGGCTTGTTGTGCATGTCGCTGCAATTGCGATGGCACTCTATGCACCCCCAGCTTTTCGCCTGAGCCTCTTGCTGCGTTTGCAGCATCAAGCTGCCGGGAACCAGTCGCGAGACATCGTTTTTTGATTTGAGATGTGCGGACGATATGGAGTGAAACCCATCATCGGGAGCGGGCGGGATCTGTTTGATGCTCTTCAAGCTTGCCGGTTTCACCGCCGAGTCACGAAGTGGTTCGGCAGCGGAAGACGATGACGGCAAGCTGCCACCGATCAACAAGATCACGATGACAGCGAGATTGATTTGAGTCCGACTGGACATGACAGGAGTTCCTTCTCCGGCAACCGAATCAGACGGCGTCCTTGCTGCCTTCATAGTTGTCGCGTCCGGGGGTCAGGCACCGCAGAATTCACAATTGGCGGAAGAAAGCGTGAATGCGTCGAAGACGTTTTTCCGCCAATTGTGAATTCT
>CAIJTL010000867.1 GCA_903823545.1 uncultured Planctomycetaceae bacterium | reverse complement strand
GTGGTGGCGGTGGTGGTGGCCGAGCCGGTTCTGCATTCGCCAGCGAACAGAGCACGGGGGGGCTGGCGCAATTCGGGGGTGGTCGTGGCGGCGATGGCGCGGCGGCCTTCTTCTTGACCGCTCAGAGGAGTTTCAATGCCGCTGTTGGAGGCGCGGGGGGCGGAGGAGCCGGACTCGGTGGCGCAATCTTCAACGACAGAGCGAGCATTCTCTCGGTCATCAACAGCACGTTGACAGGGAACTCGACCGAAGGAGGCAAGGCAGGCATCGTCGTGGGTATCGGTTTCGACGAGCATGGCTACGGTGGCATCTCGTCTGCGACTCCCGCCAGCGATGGCACCAGCCAAGGGGGAGCCATTTTCAGCTTTGGCTCTTCGACCCACATCATCAACAGCACGATCTCGAACAACACGGCCAGCACCGGACGCGGGGTCTACAACTTTGGTGCTGATGTGAGGATCAACAATACGATCATCGGCCAGGCTGACACGCTCGTTCCTGATTACGACATCGTCGGCGGCGGTCTCACGAGCGGCAGCGGCAACCTGATTCGCACGGTGGCCCTTGATGGTGCGAGCATTCCCGATGTCGGCGGCTTCGGCGGTGCGGATGATCCGAAACTTCTCTCGCTCGCTAACAACGGTGGCCCGACCTGGACGATGGCCCTCTCCGAAGACAGCCCCGCCCGCAACGCGGGTGACAACTCGCTGTTGCCTGCCGACATCACGGCTGACCAGCGCGGTTCGTCTCGGATAAGCGGCTCCGTGGATGTCGGGGCATTCGAGATTCAAGACACGACACGCCCCACGCTGAGTTCAATCACGCGACAGTCATCGATCAGCCAACTGACCAACGCCGACACGCTCATCTTCCGAGTCACCTTCAGCGAAGGTGTGACGGCAATTGACGCTGGCGACTTCAACGTCAGCGGTTCAACGGCCACGGTCACGAACGTCACCTCCGCCGACTCGAACGCCGGCCTGATCTGGGATGTCACCGTCTCCGGTGGAGATCTCGCGGGCTTCAACGGGACCGTCACGTTGGCTCTCGGCAATTCGCAAGACATCGCTGACCTCGCGGGCAATTTGCTGACGACGACTGCTCCGGCGACCAACGAAAACTTTACGCTGGACAACGCAGGCCCGAGCATCACTTCGAACGCCTCGCCGTCGATCAACGAGAACTCGACGAGCGTCATCACCGTCGCCTTTACCGAGCCGAACGGCCCGGTCGCTTACGCCATCTCGGGCGGCGCTGACCGCAGTTTGTTCCACCTGGACTCCACCAGCGGCGTGTTGACGTTTCCGCTCGCGCCCGACTTTGAAAACCCGACCGACACGGATCGCAACAACGTCTATCTCGTCGATATCACCGCCACCGACTCGCTGGGAAACACCTCAGTGCAGCACTTATCGGTCACCGTGCGCGACGTCGTCGAGCGTCCTGAATCCACCGCCATCAAACTGATCAACGGCGTCCTGACCATCACCGACGTCCTCGATGCGACCGCCGATCGCCTGACGATTTCGTTGGTCAATGGAATGCTTCGCATCAACGCGGAAGCCGCCAAGCTCTCGGTATCGGGAGGAGTGCTGCTGGTCACCCCGACAACGGCCGAGGTCCACCCATCAAACGTAACCTCTCTCCTCATCAAGACATTGCAGAAAGCGGATCGGCTGATTGTGGACTTCACAAACGGCAATCCTCTCCCCACCGGTGGCCTGACCTTCGATGGCGGTGTCGGAACAGGCGACGCCCTCATCATCAAAAACCCCGGCCTCGCGTTCGTCCAAGCGAGCGTGCAACCGCGCATGCCCTACACCGGACAGCTCCGCTTCACCGACGCAACGAACCGCACGTTCCCGATCAACTTCAAGCAACTTGAACGAGTGCAGTTGGACGGCCAACAAACGGCGATCGTAAATTTCGATTTGCCGAACTCAAACGATTCGGCTTCGCTGTCGAACATCGGTGGAGCTGATGGCAGGATGCGTTTCACAGCGAGCGGGCTCCTTAGCCTGGACTTCGCCGTAACCGGGATCATGCAACTCGCCCTCAACGGTCATCAAGGAAACGACACACTCCGCGTACAGAGTCTCGATTCGGCCTTCACCGGCCAACTGACGCTCGACGGCGGCGACGGCAAGGACGTGTTGAACGTTGCCAACCTCCACCTCGGCACTCGGCTGTTCGGTGGCAACGGCAACGATCAACTCACTGGAGGGACCGGAGACGATATCCTCGTTGGTGGAGCGGACAATGACACGCTCACCGGCGGTCTCGGAGACGACACGTTGCTGGGTCAGTCCGGTCACGACAAACTCTTCGGCAACGACGGAGCCGACCTCTGCCTCGGCGGCAACGACAACGACTTCGTTTTTGGCGGTTCCGCCCGCATCGGCCGACGCGATACCGTCGCCGGCAACGCTGGCAATGACCTCATCGTGGACCGGCACTTCGAAATCGACGAATTGTTTACAGTTGATCGCGACAACCTGTTGCTTTGACACGACCACATTGGAAGCCGTCGATCGAAGCGAATCACTCGAAGCTGCGACGCGGAATCGATCAGCCTCCTATAGCTTCACCATGTGGTTCGTTGGCGGCGGAGTCCGCGGCGAAAAAACAATCGGCACCTCCGACGAGATCGGCTTGCACGCGGTCGAGGATCGCCTGCAAGAAGCTGTGCGGGTGATGGTTCAACGAGTGATTCCGGAGTTGTTTGCCAAACAGAACTCGCAGCAGAACAATTCATGGGAACCGACGAACCGCTCTTGGACATCAAAAGCACGTGAGGACTTCAGCCGTTTCGGGACGACTATCGGCGGCTAATTGGTTTCCGCGAGTTACGAGAACAAACCACAGAGCTGATGAGTCATTGTTGTGTCGAAGGCGATGAATACCATCAAAGGAATGTCATGAGGTTCAATGTCTTTGTTCTCTTCGCGTTGCTTGTTGCTTTGCCGAACGCCGGAATCGC
>CAIJTL010000866.1 GCA_903823545.1 uncultured Planctomycetaceae bacterium | reverse complement strand
TTGACCGTCCAGCCATTCATAAATTGTGTCGTGTCGAAGCAACTTGTCGACGCAATTCCAGAACTTACCGGCAAACGTAATCTGCGGATCGGTGAGGCGGCACAGTATCTCGGACTCGGTCGCTCAAAGGTTTACGAGTTGATCAGCAGCGGTCGCTTGAAGTCGCTCAAGTTGGACGCCGCTCGCCGTGTTCCAGTTTGGGCCATCCAAGAGTTTCTCACCCAGCATGACGGCTCCGGCGCGGTCTAAGCGGCACCGACCTCAACATTCACGGAGGGCATCATGATCACTGAGCTACTGATTTCTGAAATCGCTATCGGCGAACGCTTCCGCAAAGACGTCGGAGATGTGTCGGACCTCGCACAGTCAATCGCGACGGTCGGGCAACTTCAGCCGGTGGTGATCACCGCCGACAACAAGCTCATCGCTGGTCTTCGCCGCATTCGTGCGTGCGAAAAGATCGGCCTGCAATCGGTACTTGTGTCCATTGCGACAGACGCCGAGACGGCTCGGCAATTGCTGATCGCTGAGCGTGACGAGAACACATGCCGGAAGAGTTTCACGCCGTCCGAGGCCGTGACGCTCGGCAAAGCTCTTGAGGAACTAGAGTCACCAGCGGCGAAGAAACGTCGCGAGGCTGGAAACAATCAGCACACGGAGGCTTCAGGAAATTTACCTGAACCCTCGAAAAGACAAACCCGCGACATCGTAGCCGAAGCTGTCGGCATGAGCGGTCGCACATACGGAAAAGCGAAGTCTGTCATTGCCGCTGCTACCGCGCCGGACGCATCACCGGAAATCATCGAAGCCGCTAGGCAGATGAACGAGACCGGAAAAGTTGATCCCGCTTTCAAGATCGTCCAAGCGGCGAAATCACCATCGTCTGCTGATTCAACTGAAATCAAAGGCAAACCGGTCACAGCAACAGATGTTGACAACACTCGATTGAAGGTCCGTGACCTTGTGCAACCGTTGATAATCCGAATTAGGGCGACAAGCAAAACCGCAGTTGAGGCTTTGCCCGGACTTCAGCACGACCTTGAGAAGTTCGCCGACGAGATTCAAGAGTTGGCCGACGAGATTTTTACAAAAACAGTCGCCGAGAAGTACCAGACGGAACCGGCTCCGCCGAAGGTCTGGAGCATTGATGACGACATGAGCAAGTTCCGGGCATTGCGTGACAAGCTGGAACCGAATTGGACTGACGATTTCGACCGTGCATCAATGAAGCGTTTCTTCAGTCAATTCGCGAACGAGATTTCCACGTCCGAAGCCCCGTGACCACCCGCGCATAAAAAAGCCCGGTGGCTGGCAGGCCGATCCGGGCGAGGGACACACACATGCAGTTTAACAAGCCGATCGACCTAGTGCTCGACAAGTTGCCTGATTCTCGTCCCGCTGAGGTCGCCAAAATTGCCGAGTGGCTCCGCGTGCTGATCGAACCGGGACAAGTCACCGAGTTGCGAGCGTTGAACGTGCCGCAAAACTACGGCAAGCCCGCGACGTATTTCGGGTTCTATGACAGCGACCACTTGAAGGAGATGGCTCGCGATGCTGACCGCCTATCGGCTTGCGGAGCGAGTGGCGTCTACTTCACGTTGAACCCGGTCATTCCTGACCTCTTGGCACGGTCGGCCAATCGTGTTCGAGTTGCCAAGTCGGGCGAGACGACATCCGACCGCGACATCATCCGCCGACGCTTGCTGCTGATCGACGCGGACCCGATGCGACCGGCAGGCATCTCCGCGACAGACGAAGAAAAGGGACGCGCTCGCCGAGTGATTGTTGATGATGGATCGGTGTTGTTCGATGCCGGTTGGCCTGATCCCATCAAGGCCGACAGCGGCAACGGATATCACCTTCTGTATCCTATCGACTTGCCCGCCGACGATAGCGAAG
>CAIJTL010000865.1 GCA_903823545.1 uncultured Planctomycetaceae bacterium | reverse complement strand
CGAACTCATGCTGAATGGCCTCCGAATCCACCACAAAGCCGGACCAATCAGTTGCGACTGTGTCTGTCACTCGCCGGAATCCTACTGGCGGTGTCGGTCACTATTTCCGGGCTTGTCATCCCGATGTTCGGCTTCGGCTTCATCAGAGCCCCGAATGCTCCCTTGGTTGGTGCTTGGGGCGTCGTTGTTTTTTTTCTTTTGATGTCGTGTATGCTTATCGCACCGCTTTGGATTTTGCGTGTGGTTGATAGGACGAATTCCCGGATTGGAGCGAGGACTCCACAAGAATGCTGGCCGCAATTTGTAGAAGTGACAGGCGACTGTTTGATGGATTCGCAGGATTAACGGGTAGCCCGCTGCCGCAGCACAAGAAACTCGCGCACGAAATTCAATCCAAGAACTAATCTCTACTTCGGATCAACATTCACATTGGGTTTCCTGTGTCTACGGCAACCTGGCGCTGGGGAAGCGGGCTCACGTGGGTAGGTCGATTGTCTTTGAGAGTTTCATCTGTGTGCTAAGCACGTTCATTTGATTTTGAACACGCTTCGCACGCGGATTGAAAACACACGTATGGAAAACAGGCAGAACCAAAGTCACTCGCTGGTACGTCAAGCGAGACGCTCACGGGATGACGTGAAACTTCCCGCCGTTGTGGGCGGCGATGTCGTGCATTACTTGGTCGGCGATGAAAATCTCGCGGGTCTGGCGATAGGTGTTTTCGCCCAGCTTCAGCATCGCAGTGCTGTGTTTTTTCTGACGCATCAATTCGATACCGGCTTGCTGCTTCTTGGTGAGATTTTGCTCGAAAGTAAACGTGTGAATGATCGAACGGGACTGCTTGATCGAGCGGACGATCTCATTGGCATCGGGGCTGAAGCTGCCGTCAGTCAAAAAGTAGATGACGTCGGGACGAAGGCGCAAAGCGATTTCTAGGGCCGCCGTCGGATCGGTATCACCGACCGCATTGATTTGCTGCATCCAGTTGAGATATCGCGATTGGTTTTCCGGAACAGCGGGAACCATTCCGTTGGCAGGCATAGCGATCGCTTCTTGATTGAAAAAGACGATGAAGAATTCCTGGTCCGGCTTCAAATGATTGACCGAGTTCATCAGTTCCAGCTTGAGCCGCTTGAACCGAGTCTTTGCCTCACTGTCGTGCGGATGATTCATGCTCATTGAACAGTCGAGAACATAAACTAACGACTTTCCTTCCGACGCCATTCCGAAAAATTGCTTGCCATCACCGATCCCGTTGCCGACGCCCTTTCCAATGCCGAAGCCACTTCCCGATTGCTTCTTTTTTCCCTTTGCGTTTCCTGCAACACCATTGCTCGATACAGGCCCAATCGTCGCGCCCAAATTCGAACTGAGCTCAGCTTGTAGGTCGCTCGTACTGAGTTCGACGTCAGCCAGAGGATCAGCAACGTCTGGGCTAGGAGCGAGCATCGCAAGAAGTGGTGTTGCCCCCGAAGAGCCACCGTCCAAGCATGTCTCCGATGTCTGTGCGAGCGACGAGAACTCGATTGCAACTGCCGCCTGCCCGCTATCGGAATCAAAGGTGGCGTTCATGACCGTCGTTAGTCGCGGTTCATGCTCAACGTGAAAGTAGGTGACAGCGGCCCAAGCACCGACCACGACATGCAGCAGCAGAGAAAGACTGAGTGCGCGTCCGGTATCAGTTTCGAGGCATCGGCTCCAAAGTAGTCCACACCCATTTTGAAAACGGAACAACGACAAACGAATGGGAATTCGTCTCAGCCATTCCAACACGCGCAATTTTCGGAGTGCTGCAATCACGGTTCGAGATCCTGTTCCACTCGAACGAGCCAGAGCCAATCGTCACACGGTAGCCGACACGAGCGACCGATTCCAAAGGAAAACTCCGGATAATCGGATTCGGCTAATCTGTGCCTGTGACCTACTGTCAGTCGGCGGTCCGCAGCCTGCGGTTGCGAAGATTTGTCGAAATCGCAGTTTCAATTCAGGCGTCAACGAGATTCTGTCACGTTTACCGGTTTCGCAGCGAACAAAGGCGAATTGGAAGCCGCATCACTGAGATCGCGACGCATCTGCCGTTTGTCAAACCACAGAGTAACCCAAATGCGT
>CAIJTL010000864.1 GCA_903823545.1 uncultured Planctomycetaceae bacterium | reverse complement strand
CGTTGAGAAAAATCTCAGCGATGAAACCTCTGCGATCTCAGCGTCCTCTGCGGTTCTAAGTTTTCGCCTTCGTGAATGACTTGATGTTCAACGTCATTGGTTGGGTTGCGGGCGAAGCCCGCGCCAAGAACTCAGCGCCTCTGCGGGAACTTTGATTTCCTCTAAGGCAAGCTTCGCCACAACCCAATGTTCAACGTTTAACGACCATGTCGCTGACGAAAGCGAGGTGTGGAAACGCAGAGGACGCGGAGATCGCAGAGTTTTTGGTCTCGTCGCTTCTCAGCGATCTCCGCGTCCTCTGCGGTTCTATACTCAATGAATTATGGCTGTCCCGGCAAGCTCTTGATGAACGCGAGCAAGTCGGCGACGGTGGCCATGGGAAGGTCTTTTTCAAAGCCTTCGGGCATCAGCGATTTACCGTTCGAGGCGATGGTTTCGATGTTGCTGCGGAGGATGACATCTTCTTTCGCTTCGGCTCGACGCAGGGTGACCGATGTGGCGGATTCGGCGGCGAGGAGGCCGTTCATGACTTTGCCATCTTTGGTTTCGACGACGTAGACGGTGAAGTTCGGCTGGGCTTCTCGATTCGGATCGAGAATCGCGATGAGCAAGTCGGCGGTCGATTTGTTGCTGACCGATTGCAAGTTCTGACCAACCGCGTGACCGATACCGGCGACTTGATGGCAGACGGAGCACTTTTGCTGGAAGACCATCTTTCCGCGAGCGGCATCTCCGGTCATGCCGAGCACCGGTTGATAGTCGGCGATGACTTTCGCTCGATTGGCATCGATATCCGCGGCGAGCAGCTTCTTCGCTCGGTCGCGAGTTTCGGAATTGGGATGATTCACGAGCAGGTCTTTCTTGTCCCGCTCGATGTCGCCTCTTTGGACGGTTCCCGATTGCACGGCATCGAGCAACGAGCCGACTCGGGTGCCCGCTCGAAGGAGCGCATCGACGATCTCGCGACGAACGGCAGGCGAGTGACTGCGCCAGCCTGCGAGCAACAGCTTCGGGATGTCGGCACCGTCGAGTTGTCCGAGCGAATTAGCTGCGGCGATTTGTAGCTGCGGGTCGATCTGCGGTTGCAACAAACCGGCGAGCGATTCGCTGGCGGTGGCGAAGTCGCTGAGGCTGAGAATGCGAACCGCCGCGATGCGATCGCCGGTTGGTTTGTCAGCATTCACGGCGGTGGCGACGGATGCTTGGAAGAAGTTAGCGACGAGTGTTTTCGTCGCGTCGTCCGCTTTGCTTTCGGCCAACAGCTTGGCGATTGAGCTGCCGCGTCGTTTTAAGCCTTCACCGATCGCTGACAAGATTGCCGAACGTGTGGCGAGTGTGAGGTCACTCGTGACAACAACCTTCAACGCGCTGAGTCCGAAGGTGGCATTGGCGTCGCTACCAAGGCTGCGGGCGAGTTCGATGAACCAACTGGCGGCGTGAGGTTGTGCTCGGAAGTCGGCGTCAGCGGCGAGTTGTTCAAAGAACGGCAGCGTTCGTCCGCCAAGCGAAGTCATCATGGCCGTGCGAATGTCGCCCGTGTTCTGGCCGTTCTTCGCGAGCCGAATCAATGTGGCGATGGCCAGATCGTTCGGCATTTCGCCAGCGGTGAAGGCGAGCTGGAAGCGGACTCGTTCGTTTTCGTCATCGACTTTGGCTGCGACCGCTTCGGCGAGTTCGCGATCATTCGCCAGCAGCGATTCCGAAAGTTGAATGATGTGCGTACGAAGTCGTGGTTCGGGATGTTTCAAGTTGACCATGAGCACGTCAGAACGGAGCGACTTCATCCCCGCGAGCGTATACAGAGCGTGCAGTCGTGCGAGCGGCGAGCGGTTCAAAGCGGCCATCCGTCGAAGGCTCGGCAACAGCGTCATGTCTTGACGTTCGACGAGGAGTCGCTGAGCGGTCTCGCGGTTCCATGCATTTGGCGACCAAAATTGTTTGAGCAAATCAGCCGATGACATCTTGCCGAGCGGTTCGACGTTCATCCGCTTCTTGTCGGGACCGATCAAGCGATAGATACGACCGCGATCGCTGCCGCTGTAAAGGTCGAGGTACTCCTTCATGTCGTCTGGGATCGACGCGGGGTGCTCGATCGTTTCGCGGTACATGTCGAGGATGTAGAGCGTGCCGTCCGGCGCGTTCACGAAGTTGGCCGGTCGAAACCAGTTGTCGGTCGAGGCGATGAATTCTGCCTTATCTTCGGTTCGCTTGGCGATGAAGCTCGCTCCGTTTGGCGTCAGCGATTTGCGATGCACGAGGTTCGCACCAACGTCGCCGATGAATGCGTTCCCTTGAAACTCTTCGGGATACGCGCCGCCACGATAGATCGTGACTCCGGTGGCCGAGGTGAAGAAGCCAGCGGCGACTCGTTCGGTCGGTGGAAGTCCGGCAAACTTCGGATCGTTGACTCGGCGAGCCGTGCGGACGATACGCCACGGTTCTGGAGGGCTGCGGCGGAAGACTGTTGCTGCGGCACCTTCCGCAGCGATTGTGCGTAAGACTCCGCCGACCACGAAGGACGGATTTCGGTTGAGATACTTCGAGGGGAAGACCACGTGCTCGATGTGGTTGCTGTTGTTGCAGACGAAGCGATTGCCCCAGTCGTCCATTGAGTGGCCGAATTGATCGCCACCGCTAAAGGATTCGACTGTCCGCGTGACTGGATCAAACGCGAAGTCGTTCGCACCGCGCAACACGACTTCGCCATTCTTGGTCAGCACGTTGGGATTACGACCGCCTGCCACAACAATGCGATTGTCGAGGCTCCACTTCATGTTGTTGGCGAGTGCCTGAATGTTGTCCTTACTGAAACCGCTGAGCACGATTTCTCGCTTGTCCGCTTTGCCGTCGCCGTCGGTGTCTTGGAAGTACCACAGATGCGGCATGCCAATGACGAACACTCCGCCGCGATAGCAGGCGACTGAAAGGGGCCATTCAAAGTTGTCGGCGAAGATGGTGCTCTTGTCGAAGCGACCGTCACCGTCAGTGTCTTCCAACATCCGAATGATGCCGTCGTTCGCTTTGCCGCCACCTTTCGCGTTGAGTTTCGTCGGCTCGGCGGAGTACGGATAACCGTGGAACTCGGCGACAAACATTCGACCGAACTCATCGAAGCAGGCGTCGACCGGATCGCCGACATCTGGTTCCGCAGCAACCAATTCCAGCGAAAAGCCGCGCTCGACGCTCATCGTCTTGATGGCGTCCTTCGCTTCAGTGTGTGGAATACGCGGCATCAACTCTTTGAGTGATTTCTCTTTCTCCAACGGCGAGGGAGCCGTCTGGCTCATTAACGGTTGAGCCGTAAAAAACATCGTTACCAGAATGCACACGCCAGTCTGCTTCAACATGTTGTTCTCGCTCTCTCGTGATTGTTTCCTTCTGCGTCTTCGCACGATTGCGTAAAAAATCAAAAGATTTGTTTCACACAAAGGCACGAAGACGAAGAGGGAGATTGCAAACTCAGAACACAATTTTTGCTGCGGGGAAGACCGGACCTTCGAGGCATGTGCGGCGGTAATCCCAGGAACCATCGTCTTGTTGAATCTTGGCAACGCAACTGAAGCAAATGCCGATCCCGCAGGCCATCGGAGTTTCGAGCGATAACCAGCACGAGACATTTGCGGCAGCGGCGATCTTTTGCACGGCATGCATCATCGGCTCCGGACCGCAGCAATAGATCAAATCAGGCGGGCAATCGGAGGTGAGAGCTTGTTTGAGTAAATCGGTGACGTAGCCGTGGTGCCCTCGACTGCCGTCATCAGTTGCGACTTGTAGATCGAGACCGTCGATCGCGAAGTCATTGAGTCCCGCGAGATATTCTGCCGATCGTGCCCCATAACAGAGCGAGACTTTTTGCGGTCGAGTTTCACTGGGGCGAGTCGGTGATCCGTATTGTCGCAGTCCGAGTGCTTCGCGAGTCATGGCCAAGAACGGAGTCTGCCCGATGCCGCCAGCGACGAACATCAAATGCTTTGTTCCTTTCGGGACGACTGGAAAGCCGTTGCCGAGCGGCCCCCACAATGTCACTTCGTCACCGACTTTCCAATTCGGCATCAAGGATGTGAGCTTACCAATCGTGACATAGCCGAAGTCGAAGCCTGCTGGCCGCCCCTGTTCGTCATCGTAAGTATCAAACAAAGCAAACGGTCGACCAAGCAGCGGGTCGGTCCCTTTAGCCGGACGAATCATAAAGAACTGACCAGGAACGATGCGTCTCGCCATCTCTGGGCAATGAATTCGCAGTCGATAAGTGTTGCGCGCCATTTGCTCTTGTTCAACGACTGTCGCGACATACTGACCCGCAGGGCAGGGGGGGGACGCAGGCGAACTCAGTTGGCAGTCAGTCCGTGAATCGGTGCAGGCGGGGGAAGTCATTCAGGCGGTCCTTCGGAGCGATGATGTCATGGCAATGCATGCGCGGTCATTCTTGCGACTGACCGCGCAAAAGAAAAACCCCGCCACGGGAGACAATTCCTGTGGCGGGGTTTTGGGTTCACAACTCAGCCGCGATGATTAGTCGCGTTTCTTGCGGCGTTGATTCCGTTTTTCGCGATCACCCTTCATTCCGATGACCGCCTTATAGGGGCGACGTGGTAAACCCTCTTTGGGTGGCGTCCG
>CAIJTL010000863.1 GCA_903823545.1 uncultured Planctomycetaceae bacterium | reverse complement strand
CTTCGAGCGTTTACGAGGGAGTGCTAGGTCGAGGCCGTGTCGCTGGTGTCTCGGCAAGGGCTGAGTTTTGCGGAAGTGGCGGGGTCGTTTGGCGGCAGAGGGCTCGCAGGCGTTTGTGGCGAAGGCTCAGCCGACGGCGTTGGAGGAAGAGGTTCGTCGTCTGCGAGCCGGGAGCGATCGACTACTCCGGATCAGCGAATCGATACTTGTTAGTGCCTGACTGCGGTCCGCGAGATCGCGCCGCAGAATTTGCGTACCGATTTCATTGGTCCGATATTCAGATCGATCCGACCGCCTCGCCGGGCGTTCGCATGACAATCGTCTCAACGACGCTTCTGGTGAACGACAACGAGCGCCAGTTGGTGGGGCTCTCTTCCGCATTCGATCAAGCACATCCGAAACGCGGATTGCGATTCGATCCCGAAGGAGCGCGTGTCGGACAAACAGGACAGATCTTCGTCTCCGATGAATATGGTCCGAGCGTCTGTGAGTTTTCTTCGACAGGAAAACTGGCCCGCCGATTCAAAATCCCCGCAAAATTTCGCCCGACGAAATTGTCTGCCGACCCTACTGAAGAGAACTCGACCAACAAAACCGGACGGCAGGCCAACGGCGGCTTTGAAGGCCTCGCGCTGACTCCCGATGGAAAGAAATTGTTCGCATTTACTCAGCGACCTTTATTGCAAGATAACCAACCCAATGCTGAAGACCCGAAGAAGCGACTCGGCATTTACAATCGATTCTTGGAAATCGACGCTCAATCAGGTGCCACACGTGAGTTCGTTTATCCGCTCGAACATTCGACTCATGGCGTCAGCGAAGTGCTTGCGATCAACGATCACGAATTCTTCGTCCTGGAACGGGATGGCAAAGCGGGATTAGACGCAGCTTTCAAAAAAGTCTTCCACATTGACCTCGACGGTCTACGTCACTCATACCCGACGGATACCGAGCCCGACCAAGTCCTTTTGAAACAGGTCTCTCAAACCGATCGGTCCATCAGCCTGAGCGGCCTACCGGCCAGCGGCGTCTTGTTCTCTGGGCCGGTTGATCGCTTGCGCGACGCGGAAGCAGATGGTGTAGTCGCAAATTTGGTGAGTGAGCCCAACTCGGTAGACACTGCGTACGATGGAGTGGTTGTTCCAGTGCTACCTCGGACGAATTGTATGTCTGCGTTACTTGACTTCGCCGTCCCATCGAATCTTGCAGTTGGGCAAAGCTTTCTG
This sequence comes from uncultured Planctomycetaceae bacterium, assembly GCA_903823545.1. Classification (GTDB taxonomy): domain Bacteria; phylum Planctomycetota; class Planctomycetia; order Planctomycetales; family Planctomycetaceae; genus SXKJ01. Next base: position 3,300 of record CAIJTL010000863.1, on the reverse strand, counting down.
GAGTGCGGACACACCCGCGGCCGTGACCTGAGTTCCGTGGAGTTCGAGCAGCGTCAAGCTGGTGAGCTGCCGAAGTGCGTCCAGAGCGGCGTCGTTGATCTGTTGGTTGCTCGTCAGATGGAGATGGACGAGTTGCGGCAGGCGTCGCGCATTGCTCGGGTGTCAACTCAACCCCGTGAAGTCCAAGTTGCTTCAAGGTCTTCAGCCGAGCCAATGCCGCGACTCGCTCGTCGCCAAGTTGCACGCCGCTCAGTCCCACGTGCTCCACGGCCGGAATGGATTCCAACCCGGCGATTCCTGCCGCCGAGACGTTCGATGAGTTCATTTCCACCGAGACGACATTGTTCAAAGAGCGAAGCGGAACGAGGTCCGTATCTCGACTGGAGAGTAATCGTCCCAGTTTGACGTGCATCAGTCTCAGTCCGCTCGGTGGCAGGTCGTTCGTGCTGACAATCCATTTCTCCTGCCCAAACACCATGACGCTTCCCCCTTGAGCGATCACCCACTCGGCAGCCCGGCAATCAGCAGAGGGTTGCTCCTGGGGGGAATCGATCTCCCGCATGACGCGAAAGCCACGCAGGGGGTGGAAGTTGTCTGGTGTGTAGGCCGCGCGGTAGGCGCTGCGCGTGATCGCGAAGTGAGTGAAGGCTCCTCCGCGAACATTGGTGTGAGTCCCCGAATGAGCGATGGGGTCCGTGACCGGAGACCTCGCATACCACGTTTCGTCAAGCCTGTCCTGGCACCACTCCGACAGGTTGCCATGCATGTCGAACAAACCGAAGGGGTTCGGCTGCCTGCTGGCGACCGGGTGAGCAAGGCCCTCGGAGTTTGATTGCATCCAAGCGAATTTCTCAGCGACCTTCGGGTCGTCGCCCCAGGACCACAAAGTCCGAGTTCCCGCGCGGCAGGCGTATTCCCACTCGGCTTCGGTCGGCAGTCGGTAGTTGGTTTTCTCGATGTCTGACAACCAGCGGCAGTAGGCCACGGCTTCATTCCAGCGCACACACGAGACGGGGGACTCATCAGTCGCGGGATAGCCGGGCTTCAGGTACGTCCGACTCTGATCCTCTGCGGCACTCGTTTCAGCGTAAGTCTTGAGACCAGTCGTCTCCGCAAACTTCTTGAACTGGCCAATCGTGACTTCGGTGGCTCCGAGGAAAAACGGTCGTGTGAGCACAACGCGGTGTTGAGGTCGTTCCTGCTTGAGAATTCGGTCGATCGTCTCGCGTCCGAGATTCAGTTGCTCGACCTCCTTGATGATCGCACCAAGCTGCTCGTCGCTGCTCCCCATGAGGAACTCGCCGGGCGGGATGAGCACCAACTTTCCGCCAGCACTATTGGTCGTTTCGCGCGGGACATTCAGATGTGCCGCCCATGTTTCTTGATGCGTTCTGGCCTGCATTGATGTGAACGGGGCTTTCGCAAGAGGTGGCTTTCTGGTCGTCGCTGGAGAACGAAGGGGCGGAAGTGCCGAGGACGGTTCATCGCCTTTCACCCACGTTGCTCCAAACAACTTGCCGTGGCGGTTGTTGCCCGATGAATCCATTAACTCGATGCCGGTTCCTTCGTCGCAGTGGTACAGGGCCAGCGTCTTCTCATCGGTTTTGAATCGAGATTCAGGAGTAAAATCTTTCTCGTAGCGAGCGGTGTTGGAGATGCGAATTTCGTCGATGACTCCGTCGAAGAAACCCATGCTGCCAGTCCCGCCGCCGATGACGCCGGGGTGCTTTGTTTCTTCAAGCGTTTTTCCCTCGGTTCTGGTGACGTTCACCAACTTGCCGTCCACAAAGAAAAGAATATTGCCAGTCGCCTGAACTCCGGCGATGTGAGTGCGGCGGCCCCTGAGCAGTTTCGCCGTTCCTGTATTGAAGTGTCCGAGTTCCCGATTGGGGTGATTGAAGCGGGCGGAAAAGCTGCTGACGTTCTCACCGTACATCTGCAGCGTCAGTTGGTCTTTGAGGCAGATGAAGTGCCCCCACGTCTTTTCGGGAAGCTGCTCCTTCGCGGGAGTGACGAAGGCTTCGAGCGTGTGTGTTTCGTCGGCTTTCGGCTTGAACGCGGGGAGCTCCACACGGTGCTCAAATTTGCTGAACTGCAAAGCGTAGTTGGGTGGGGCAGTGTCGGATCTCACCCAAGTCGCGTCGGTGATCTCGCCGTGATGGTTGTTACCCGAGGAATCGCGTAGCCGATCTCCATCTCCGTCATCGAAATGAAATAAGGCCACTGTGTCGGCATCGGATTCATAGCGCAGCGGCGGAGTGAAGTCGTCGTCGTAGCGGGCCACCTTTGAGATTCGCCATTCATCCATGAGGCCACTAAAGCGTGCTCCTAAAAACAATTTTCCCCGATGTTGTTTAGGAAGGAACTTCGGCGGCGCTTTGCCAATGAGTTGGCCATCAACAAATAAGGCCGCTTGCTTGCCATCGAAGACGCCCGCGAGATGCACTCGTCGGCCACGCCACTTCTCCGCCAATTTCTGGGCAATCACGTTTGGTGTTCGATTTGGTTGCTCGTTCAGCGAACCAGACTGCTCGACCAATCGCAGCGTCCAATGACTCAAAATCAATTGCCAAGGATCACCTTCAAAAATTGCGGGCAAGCCTTCGTTGTGATCCGGAATGTCTGCCGGCTGAATGTAGCCTTCCAATGTCCAAGGGAGATTCGGATCGAGGCTTTCCAGAGGAATCTCCACGCGAGTGGATGGGTGCCGTAGGAAATCAAACTCCAACGCAAAGTCCGGGACGGATGGCTTATCCGGCAGACCGTGTGTCGCTTTCAAGGCAACGTTATTCGGCTCTGAGATACCTGAATTCGCAATGGATGAATCGACTTGCCCGAGTCGTTGGTCTGGTTGACCGCTTCTCGACATCACGAACGCAACGATCGCAATCAAAGCCCCAGCAATCGATCCGAACAGAGCCAACCTTGTCCTATTGACCCAACCGCCCGATGCCGTGCTTGGCAGACGCACTTCGTCCAACGTCAGTGATAGCTCGGCATGAGAATCTGCTTTCACTTTCCCACCCGGCAGCATCACGGTTTCAGCCTCTGCGGCGGAGAGCAAGCTCGCAGTTTTCTCTGAATTGGCGGATGCACCGATTGGCGAAGTTTCGGGACAGTGGTCACCGTTGGTCGGCTGCGATATCGCGATCACTGCGGTTCCCGCCAGACAACGCTCCAGATCACGAATCACTTCCGTCATCGACTGGTAGCGGTCGCGAGGTTGCTTGGCGACCATCTTGCGGAACACCGCATCAACGTCCGCGTAGCCCGTAGCCACGTTCGCCAGAACGTGGGGTT
>CAIJTL010000862.1 GCA_903823545.1 uncultured Planctomycetaceae bacterium | reverse complement strand
TTCGGTTCTTCGCGACCAAACTTCTGAGCATTCATGCGTGCGAAGTTGATCAACGTCATTCCCGCTTCGATGGCCGCCTTTGATTTCGGATTACGTTGGTAGAGCAAGCTCGCATGTTCGTAAAGCGCGTCGATGTGATCTTGCTCGCCCGCGATCGCCAATTGCAATTCTGCTTCGAGCAGATGATGCACAGCGAGGTCGAAGACTCGCTCTTTGCTTTGGTCTTTGGTGGTCTCTTTGTGAGTTCGCGCAATCGCTTCGGTAGCGAGTTCCACGATTTGCTCGTTTCGTTCGCGTCGAAGGTCGGCTTGCTTTTCGAGGCTTTGTGCTTCGGCATCATCGGGGCGGAAGAGCGGCTTCAGTTTGACCTGCGTGATCTTGTAGATAAACCACTCGGGCGTCTCCTTCTTGGGAGCTTCGACCTTCAAGTCATCGCCGCTCGAATCATCACCCTCGTCGGCGGTTGGGTTGTCAGCCGTCTCCGTTGTCGTCACAGACTTCGAGTTCTTAGCAGACGACTTTCCGACAGCCGAAGTCGTGATCACTGCCTGATCGTCTTGATCATCGGCAGTCGATTCTTGTTTGGCCTGCTGAATCGCGTTTGGCTCAATCGCTGGATCATCTTTCGCCGTCGTCATCGACTTTGTGTCGCTGCCGCCACCACATCCCGCGAGAGCTGTCGCCGTCACCAAACAACATCCGAGCCACCAAATCTTCGTCATCATCATCGCACCTTCCTTGGCTGCATGAGTCTGAGAGTAAAGACCCTTCCGATCGGTTGGGGTTGTAGGACGTTATCACCAAATGACGCAAGATGAGGAATTCGGGGAAGTGGTCTAGCAATGAAGTTCAAAAAAGAACTACAGGTCCGCTACTTCGAGATGGTTTCTTGATGAAAGTGTGCAGCGATGGATCGGACGGCAGAAATCAATTTGTGGACAGATCGAATTCCTGTGACGGACGGACGGCTCGAAGAGTTCGTCTCCGATCCGATTGCTTGCATGCGGCGGTTGCATCGCGAGCACGGCGATTTGGCCATGTTCCGCGAGACATCCGAGAAGCAGCAGCAGCTCGTTTTCATCTTCAGTCCCGAACTCAATCATCATGTGCTGAGCGATTCCAAGACGTTTCATTCGCAGTTCTTCACGTTGCGTGGTCCGCGCAATTCGGCGCAACGACATCTGACGTGCGGGTTGCTCAGCATGAATGGCGACGAGCACAAGCAACAACGTCGCCAAGTAGCCGGGCCGTTTGAAAAGCGATCCATTGCCTTTCATCACGACACCGTGACTTCAGTCACCGATCAGATGTTGGCAACCTGGAAGCCGGATTCCGTCGTCAACATGGCGGACGAAATGACGATCCTCATGCGCAAGATCACCAGCATGATCTTGTTCGGCACCGATCAACTCGACCTCGCGTTGGAAATCGGTGAGATGCTCGATGAGTGGGTCGAGATGAATCATCAACTCGGACTCGCCGCGTTTATTCCGCGTGATGATTTCATGCCGGAATACAACCGCATGTTGTCGTATGCCGAGAAGTTAGAAGGCCGCATTCTCGACCTGATGAAGTGGCGTCGCGAAGCGGGTACTTTGGGAGCCGATCTCCTCTCGCAATTGATTCGCGTGCATGACACGACCGGCGGGATCACGAATGAGCAACTCGTCGGTCACGTCGCATTGCTGTTCGGTGCGGCTCACATGACGTCGGCCTATTCGCTCGGCTGGACATTATTCTTATTGGCTCAACACCCGGAAGTCATGACCTCGCTGAACCATGAGCTACAAGGAGGGGTCTATGACGAACCGCTCGGTGCTTTCGACAGCGCGAAGGGCTCGCTGCTTGATCGCGTGCTGCGAGAAAGCATGAGATTGCTGCCTGCGTCCTCCTATTCGCAACGACTCAATGATGTGCCGGTTGAGCTTGGCCCGTTTTCGCTGCCAAGAGGAACTCCCATCATCTTCAGTTCTTTCGTGACGCATCATCGACCTGACTTGTACTCGCAGCCGGACCGATTCAATCCGGATCGTTGGTTGACGATCTCCCCGACACCCTATGAATACCTTCCGTTCGGTGCCGGCCCACGAATGTGTCTAGGAGCTCCGCTCGCTCAATTCATCATCAAGACGATTTTGCCACGAGTGCTGAAACACAATCGGCTCAGCGTCGTTCCAGGTGCAGAAGTCAATGGGCTCGTGGTTTCAACGATGTTGAATCCAATTTCCGGCATCCCGATGCAGATCTTTGAACCTGACGGTCGATTTGTGACTTCGCCTGTCGTCGGCAATATCCATGCGTTGGTTGAGCTACCAGCAGCAGCCCATCAGCGACGTGCGGCGGCGTGATCGTACGCTAGGCGGCTCGCTGCCAAATGTCCCGGCTTCAAAAACAGGCGAGCGGCCTGTTCTACGATTCATGATTGGCCATGCCTCGTTTCCCACTTCCCGTTTGCCAGTAGAGTCGGTCTTCGGTGATGTAGCCTTGGCGAAATGCGCAGTTCAAGCACATCTTGTCGGTGCCGAATTGCAGATAAATCTCACCATTGACGAGCAGGTGAAACCAATCTTGGCCCGGCTGACGGATACTGCAATATTCGCGTGCCCCGGATTGAATACCGGCACGCCAGTTATGCGAGTGAGGCACATAGAGTCGGCGATCTTGTGCCGTCGCCTCGCCATGCGAGCGGTTGGCGATTTCGGCTCGCGCGACTGTGAGGGAGCTTTCCACCTCGTCCGGCAATGACGTGGTTGCACTCATTTGCTCGGCTTCTGCCTTGGCGGCAAAGAGTTCTTCCAGCGCCGCCTTCAGCCGGTTGGCCATCCCCTGCAACTCTTCTGACAGTTCCTCAGGCGCAATGGCATCGTCGATCGGTGAGTAGTTTGGTTCGGATGATTCAGACAAAGAACAGCCTCCACGAATGACAGAAGCTTTGGACAAAATGGTTTTGGTGTCGGGGGCATTCGCATCGCGACATTACTCGCCGTCACAGTCGTTCCGACCTTACGAGCTTCATCAACCCTGACGGCTTGCGCGGCGAATCCTAATGCACTGGCTCCAGTTATGCCGGGGATTCTTGAACTAGCTGCGATACCACCAAGTTTTTGTCGAATCTCCGCCAATAATTACTTGACGCTGCGAAATCGATCATTCGCTTTCCGAAGACGAAGAGGCTGATCTCTGAGCCTTTCGTTTTCGCACGGCTCAGGGTCGGCAACTCCTCCCCAAGGAATTGCAGACATGAATCCGCGCGCAATGTTCTCGTGGCGCCGGAACCGGATTGCATCGTGGGCGAAGTGGGCATGCCTGAGTGGCGTGCTCTCTGCCGCTTGGATTGGTTATTCCGTTTCGGCGGACTTTCCTTCCCGTGCTCAATCCGTTTCTGGCTCATCAAATTCAGGCCGATCGCCGTTGGTCCAGCTCGGTTTTTTTTCCAACGACGATGCCGCCGTTGCACCTCGACCAAACCAGGCACCGGAGCCATTGAGCGAGACTCTGCCAGCGGCTCCGTTGTCGGCACCGAACATCCCATTGGCACCGAATCAGTCGTTTGCTCCCAACGTCGAACAGCCGCTCGTCCCTTTTCCGCAGCAGCCGACGTATCCTACTTTTTCGCAGCCACAACAACCGTTGCCGCCGCAAAACTACACGCCTCACCAGAACTTCGCGCCACATCAGAACCAACAACGACAGGCGCTGGACGACGATCTTGGTGACATTCAAGGCATTCGTGATCCGTGGTGGTCGATCTTCGTCACATCGCCGATGCGACCCAACACCGAATCGCTTCCGCTGAGTGTCGAAGAGTTGATGGTTCGCACGCTGCGATACTCGTCGCAGGTCAAAGTGTTTAGCGATCTCCCATTGATCCGAGAGACTTCAATCACCGAAGCGGACGCCGCGTTCGACTGGACTGCGTTCCTCGATTCCAAATGGCAAGACCTCAACGACCCCGTCGGCAACACACTGACGGTCGGTAACAACTCGACGCGTTACCTCAATCAGCAAGCCACCACCCAGGGCGGCCTGCGAAAGCGCACTCGCGACGGCGGAACTTTGCAATTGAGTCAACAATTCGGTTGGCAAGACACGAACTCGATCTTCTTCAAGCCTTCGCCGCAGGGAACGGCACGAATGGCGATTGGCTACACGCATCCGCTTTTGCGAGGCAGCGGACAGGTCTACAACGAAAGCCTGATCGTTCTGGCTCAGTTAGACACGGACATCGCGACCGATGAATTCTCGCGTCAGCTTCAATCACATTTACTGGAAACCTTGCGTGCCTATTGGGGCTTGTACTTGGAGCGAGCGAACCTCGCGCAGAAGTTGCAATCTCTGAAGCGCGCGGCAGACACATTGACCAAGCTCAAACAACGACAACACATCGATACGGTGAAGAGTCAGATTCTGCGAGCGAAGGCCGAAGTCGGCTCGCGTCGGTCGCAAGTCTTGCGAGCTGAAATGGGGGTCAAGAACGCTGAGGATCGCTTGCGAGCGCTCGTTAACGATCCGGCATTCGGTGATTACCACTGCGTCGAACTGCTCCCGATCGACGTTCCGACGCTCGATCAAGTCCCGCTCGATATGCGAATGGCGTTGTGTACTGCGGCTCAATCGCGACCTGAGGTCAATCAAGCGTTGCGACAAATTCAAGCAGGCTGCACGCGGCTGAATATGTCAAAGAACGAAGTCCTACCAATGTTGAACCTCGTCACCGAGGCTTACAGCGCGGGGTTGCAGCAGACGAATCCTTTCAACGCCTATGACAATCAATTCAATCAAGGGCGTCCGGGCTACACGGTGGGTATGCAGTTTGAAGTGCCGCTCGGCAATCGTGCTCCGAAAGCGCGACTTGAACGCAGAGAACTCGAACTGCGACAGCTTCGCAATCAGTACCAAACAACGCTGAATACGTTGCAACTCGAAGTGAAGGTCTCGGTGCGTGAAGTCGAAACCGCGCAAGCCGAAATGCAGTCACAAGCACAAGCCATGAATGCGAGCACGGTCGAGTTGGATTACCTCGAAAAACGTTGGGAACATCTGCCAGGCGAGGATGGGACTGCCAGTCTGATGCTCGACAACTTGCTGCAAGCTCAGAACAGATTGGCGTTGAATGAGTTCAACTTCCTCACCGCTCAAGTGACCTACAACCTAGCCCTTTGGAATGTGAAGAAGGCAACGGGCGAGCTTCTACAAACCGAACAAGTCTCATGGGGTCGAGCCTGTGTCGACGACTTGCCAACCATCGTCGTTGATAAGCAGGGCCGAGCGTTAGAGACGATGCGTGACGGCCGGTCGCCACCGGTCTACGTACCGCTCGAACCACAGCCCGAACGAGTGTTGCCACCAAGCCCAAGTAACTCTGACGAATCAACCGACGGTCCCGCACTCCGAACAATCGGCGGCGAACGTGTCTCTGCTCGCCCATCATGGCGCGAAAAACTCTTCCGCAAATAACGCAGCGAAACTGCAGGTACGTAGCCTTCATCGCTCCGCGTGACGAACCAGTCGCTTCAAGGATTGCAATTGAAGCGTTCGGTTTATCACGCGGAGCGTGATGGCTACGTAGAGATACCAACCATAACGTGAACTCCTTCGATACGATCTCTGGACCTGACGTTGATGCTCAGCCGAGCCGACGGTTTGCGTTCTGGCGCAACACGGCTCGCGTTCGTGATCCGTCGTTGCAAGAGATGAAGCGCGTTCGAAAGACTCGACATTGCGCGACCGAATTGGAATCCGCTTCTGATCGTGAACTTCGCGATCGTGCAATTGTTCTACGAGAGTCTTTTGAGGGGGACGCGTCGAAACTCAGTCCTGAGCAACGAACTGCTCGGCAGATCGTTGGTGCGGCCTTAGTCCGTGAAGCAGTGCGTCGTGTGCGCGGCCTGAAGTATCACGGCGAGCAAATCTTGGCTGGACTGGTCCTCGCTTCGGGGCATGTGGCGGAGATGGCGACGGGCGAAGGGAAGACGATCGTTGCCGCGATACCGGCCTTTTTGTCGTGGATTGATGGTCGTCAGACTCACGTTGCAACGCCAAACAGTTATCTCTCCGCTCGCGATCGACAGCAAATTCAACCAGCGCTCGAAATGCTCGGCGTCAACGTGTCGCTATTGCCAGAACGAAATGATCTCGCAGGAAAGAAGAAGGCATACCAGGCCGACGTTGTGTATGGAACCGGTTATGAATTCGGCTTTGATTATCTGCGCGATCAACTGACTTTTCGTCAGCAACCGAAAGGCGCATTGGGAAGCGAAATCCTCGATGCACTTTCTGGTCGAGCGGCAGCTACGCCGTCAGTGTTGCAGGCACATCGCGACTTCACGGTCATCGACGAAGTCGACAGCGTGTTGATCGATGAGGCAATGACGCCGTTGATCTTGAGCGAAGGTGATGACGGCCTGGCGTTGCCGACTCCGTATCTCGCCGCTCGCAGCTTGGCAGCAGACCTTGTTCGTGGCGAGCACTTTCACCTCGATCTTCCAAACCGAAAAGCGCAACTGACAAACGAAGGTCGTTCGTTCGTGTTTAACTGGCTCGCACGACATCCGATCGACCATCTACGTCGCCCGTGGGACAGTTACATCGTCAACGCATTGCAAGCGAAGTACATCTTCGAGCAGGGGGTTGATTACGTCGTTCGTAATGGTGAGGTGCAGATCGTTGACCAAAAGACCGGTCGCATCTTTGCTGAGCGGACTTGGCGCGACGGTTTACATCAAGCGATCGAAGCATTTGCTGGGACCGCGATTACGAACGAGCGCTCAAGTGCCGCACGAATCACTCGACAACGTTTCTATCAGTTGTATTCGTCGATTTGCGGCATGACCGGGACTGCGGAAACGGCTGACGAAGAATTCGAATCGATCTATCGATTGAAGACAGTCTTAATTCCGCGACATCGACCGTGTCGGCGAGTCGATCTCCCGGATCGATTCTTTGCGACCAAAGATTCGAAGTTTCGTGCAATCGTCGGCGAAATCATGGAACGGCATCGCTGCGGTCAGCCGGTACTCATCGGGACGCGAACGATTGGCGACAGCCATGTAATCTCAACGTTGCTTGATTCGATTCGCGTGTCGCATCAAGTGCTCAACGGACTGCAAGATGCTGACGAAGCAGAGATCATTGCGCGAGCAGGTCAGTATCGAGCGATTACCGTAGCCACCAACATGGCTGGTCGTGGCACTGACATCAAACCCGACGACCGAGCACTCGCGGTCGGCGGTTTGTTTGTCATTGGTGTCGAACGAAACGAATCGCGGCGAGTCGATCGTCAATTAGCCGGTCGAGCTGGGCGCCAAGGTGACTTTGGCTTCAGTCGGTTCTTCGTCTCAGCAGACGATGACTTGATGCAACGCTTCGCTCCGAAGTTAGGAAAACGATTTCGTCGTACTGCGGGCAAGGATGGCGAGGTTCACGACAACTACGGGCCATTGATCACCACGTTGCAGCACGCCGCCGAGACTGATGCGTATCGGCTCCGACGCAAAATGGTCGAACACGATCGCTGGCTAGATGACATCCTCGCAAATGTGATGGGGGAGGCCGAATGATGAGCGATCGCAAACGAACCGAATGCGCGCAACCCCCACCGAGCTTGCCTCGGTGGAAACGGGCCTTTGCACTACGAGCGATCTCGTCGAATAATTTTCGGAACGTCGTGCAAAAGCCCGCGAGCCACCGAGGCAAGCTCGGTGGGGTCGTGTTAATGCTCGCAATCGTCTTCATCACTGGTGCGAATCGCATCGAACGACGAACGCTCGAAGGGTTTGCCGAGCCTTATCAGACAATCGAAATTGCCGCTGCTGAAGCGGGGATTGTGCAAGAGGTCCGTGTCGAACTCGGACAATCCGTGAAGAAGGGAGAAGTGCTGGCGGTACTCGATGATGAAGTACTCAAGTCCACGTTGGAGATTGCTCAATTGAAGGCTCAGTCAACAGCCGCACTCGATGCTGCGAGAGCGGAGATCGACCTGCGACAGCAAAAACTGTCTGCGTTGACCGAACTGAATCGATCCGGCAACGGAAGCCGAGAAGAGTTCGCTCGAGCGAAAGCGGACGTTGAGTTCGCTCAAGCAAAATTGAAGGGAGCCGAAGAGACGCTCGCCGCCGATCGACTGGAAGTGAAAAAGATCGATGCTCAATTACGACAGCGAACGATCCGTGCGTCGCTCAACGGAGTCATCACCGACATTCACCGCGATCCCGGTGAGTTCGTTTCAGGGGCGGAGCCGAAGCTCTTCACGGTCGTGCGACTCGATCGCTTGCGTGTGAAGTTTTATGTTCCGTCCGAGCAGTCTTTGCGGTTGAACAAGTCGGATCGAGTCAAACTTCAAGCAGCAAATGATGACAAGCCGACGTCTGCCGAAGTGGAGTTTGTGTCGCCAGTCACGCACGCCGAAAGCGGTTTGGTCCGCGTCGATGTGATTCTCGATAACCGCGACGGTCGGCTGCGAAGCGGCCAACGTTGGTTGCTCATTCAGGAGTGATTTCGATGGCAACGATTCACTCAGCTCACGATGGGCCGACACCGTCGAGTCAGAAACATTCGGCGAAGGTCCGTGTTCGCGAATTGCAGTTAGCAGTTTGCGATGAGCCGGAAGTAGACCTGGAATCAGAGAGCCTAAACCAGAAGGGGGAGGGCGAGACTCCTGCCGTGCCGCGAGCTGAGGACAAACACGGCTCGGCGGAAGCCTCGCCCTCCCGAACTCTTACGAGTTCCGCTGCTGCGGCAGTGCAGCCGACTGACATCGCAGCAGCGACGGCAGCGATTTTGGATTTGAACATGCAGGTCGCGCGCAGCGGTGGCTTGGAAGCTGCGGGGCGCGTGATCGTCGAACGGCTGGTTCAACATCTGAAGCTCGATCGAGTTGCTTTTGCATGGCGACGTCCGACGGGCGCGTGTTCGCTAATCGCGGTTTCGGGTCTGACCCGATTTGATCGCCGTTCCGAGTTGGTCGAACTGCTACATAGTGCTGCGAATGAAGCAGTCGCTCGTCAGTCGGACGGTTCTTGGCCGCCGCTATTAGCCGCGAATCGACACTCGCTCATTGCTCATCGAAAGTTGGTTGAGGTCTCTCATGTTGAAGCGACCGCCTCATATCGGCTGACAGAATCCAGCAAACAATCATGGGGCCAGGACAGTCGCACGTTAGGCGTGTTGCTGGTGACCGGCTCACGAGCTGCGGTTCACGATCCGGCAAACGTTCGCTTTTTGACAACGGCTGCGAAATGCCTGTCGGCCACTTTGGAGCTGACGGCTCGCGCGGAAGGGGGCTTTGTTCGGCGTTCGATGACACGCCTCCGCCGATCGGTTTCACGACGCTCTGTGACATTGATGACGATGTTTGCCATCGGCGTTGTCGCACTGATGGCGACACCGTGGCCATATCGAATTTCCTGTCGATGTGTGGTCGAGCCGATGCAGCGACGTTTCGTCGTGGCTCCGCATGACGGGCTCATCGAAACGTCGCTCGTGCAACCGGGAGACGTGGTCCACGCGGGACAGCCGTTGGCTCGCATGGATGCTCGCGAAGTCCGTTGGGAATTGGCGGGGCTCGAAGCGGACCGCCGACAAGCGATGCAGCAACGCGACACCAGTTTGACGCGCGGTGAACTCGCGAAGTCGGAACTCGCACGATTGGAGATTGAACAACTCGACGCGAAGCTCGAACTCTTGCGTCGTCGTGCGAGTTTGTTGGAACTGAAAGCACCGCTCGACGGAGTGGTGCTCAGCGGCAGCCTCGACAAGCTCTCGTCGGCACCAGTGAAGACGGGGCAAGTTCTGTTTGAAATCGCTCCGCTGGATCGTCTTCGTGTCGAAGTCGCGACTCCGGCGGAGGATTATCGGCATGTGAAAGATGGCGCGTCCGTTGAACTGCGCTTCGAAGGCCGCCTGAATGAATTGCAGACCGGCACGCTCGCGAGAGTTCGACCTCGTTCCGAGATACGCGATTCGGCGGACGTCTTCGTCGCCGAAGTCGAATTGGAAAACCCAGAAAGTTCGCTCCGTCCGGGACAGCGTGGTTCCGCAATCATCATCAGTTCGTCGCATCCGCTGGCTTGGAACTTGTTTCACAAAGCAGCGGATCGCGTGAGGCAGTGGTTGCCGTTTTGAAAGTATTAACTGATCGATTCAAAAGAGTTTTGAACCGCAGAGAACGCTGAGATCGCGGTGAAAAGACTGGACTGGAAAACTCTGCGCACTCCGCGTTCTCTGTGGTTCAATATCTCTACCTTCAAAAAAGCGAGACAACAATCAACGTTAAAAGTTACGTTGCAGACACAGTCTGCTCGAAGGTTCCTCCACGCTATTGGCGAGTGTGGCTACTTCGGTGTTTGTGTAACGCTGAGGAAGACTTTCACAAATAGCCGTTCGTGACACAAATAGATTGTTCCCAACTCAGTGTCCTCTGTGCCTCTGTGTTCCATGTCCTAACACAGAAGCACTGAGAGCACTGAGAAAACTATGTCGCCTCAAATCGCGTCTCCACTCAGTCCGTCAATCTCATGTCACTCGATCACCGAACTTATGAACTGCGTCAACTCCGCCCGCGATTGCGGGAGGAGTTGTCGTTTTC
>CAIJTL010000861.1 GCA_903823545.1 uncultured Planctomycetaceae bacterium | reverse complement strand
CGACCGTCCGCCAATCATCAATCGGACCTTCCGTATACACCGCCAAGTCCGGTTCAGGCGCAGTCGTCTTTTCTTCTGACTCCACGAACACCCGCGCTCGATCGGTCACGTAACCAACGATGTCTGGGTTCTGCAATTGGTACTGATTCAGTTGGAAGAGAATGTGTTTCTCAACAAAGTCGTGGTCCGGATTTGGCGCAGGCGACACGTACAACCTCCCGAAAATGACTTCGTAGTCGTAACCGGGCCGATACTCAGCGAATTCCAGCTCTTCATCGGAGATCGCTCGCCCGTGATCTTTCGGACCCAACCGCAATGTTGTTGCCAGCATGTCACACTCCCTAAATCATGTCGCCGTGAGTCTACCGGCGGTCGCGGTTACATCCAAACCCCATAGTGCTGGTGGCCTGGCCTACCTGTGATTCATTGCGATTGCTCAACCAGGCGAGACGCCCGCGCTAAGTTGAAACCTGCCCCGAAACAGAAACGCTCGTCAGTCTTTCGTCGTTGCTGTCGTCACACCGGGAGCAACGACAAAGCCTTGAGTCGTCAGCGATTTTCGAGCTTGATCAAAGTTGGGCGATTCTGCCAGCAGTCCGATGCGAATTTCTTTTTTCGTCGCGTCGATCACGACGTCGTTTTGATCGGCCCAATCCACCCTTTTCAACGCTTCTTTCATCGCGTTGGCCGAAGAGCCTTTCCCTGTGAAGCGTTCGTATTTGAAAGTCACGACTCGCCGAGCCTTCTCACGCTCAGGACGCTTTTCCGGCGGATTACTCGGTGGCGTGACTGGAGTCGGCTTGGATTTGGGAGTCTCTGCATTGACCGGTGGCTTGTTGACCGGAACATCGGGAATTTCTTGGGATGGCACGGTCACTGGCTTGGCCCTATCGACCTTCTGGTTGCTGATCGGTGGTGATTGTACTGCTGCAACCAACGCTGACTTCGAGCCGATTGAAACGCCGGGCAACATTTGAAAGCCCGCAGAGCTGAGCGTTTGCTGAGCCGCTCCCGTATTCACCGATCCGCCCAACTGACCAATCCGAATTTCCCCCTTAGCCGCATCAACCTCAATGTCATTCGGATCGGCCCAAGTCACTCCTCTCAACGCCTGCCGCGCCGCGGCCGCTGCATCGCCGTTGCCTCCAAACGATTGAAACCGAAACCTGACCACTCGCCCGCTGGGCTGCCCACCTGCGGTCAAGTTCTGAGGCAAGTTTGTCAGCGGAGCCAGAGGCACCATCGGAACCGGCGTCATGCCCGCGTTCTGCACTGGTTGATTCTGAGCCACAACCGGAGCGGAATTGGAATCAGCCTGATTCGCCAACTGCTTCAGCCAAGGGATTGCTCGCGGAATCCCTTGTTGAATCATGGAGTCATAATGGTTACCGGTTGGGACTTCGACATATTCTACCGGCTTGCCATTTTGCTTGAGCCGGTCTGCAAAAAGCCGCGAATCTAAAACAGAGATATTCGAGTCGTCCGTTGCATGAAATAGGAAGACAGGACAATTGACTCGCGAGACATGCGAAAGCGGCGAACTCTGGGTAGCAAACTGTTGCAGGCCAGGAAGTATTCGATCCACACCGGGCGCCGAGATCACATCACGAAGTCCTGTCACGACGTTCGTCGCAGGGGCATAGGCCACCACCCCCTTCAAGCGTGGTTCGTGCGCAGCGGCCAACAGTGCGAGCGTCGCAGCGGAGCTATGACCGGCAATGAATAGTCGCTGCGAGTTAACTTGCGGAATCTTCTTTGAGGCAAACTCAACCACATTGCGAACGTTGACCAACCCCGCTTGAGCCTTTTGAAATTGGACGTAATTCACTCCCATCTGCTGTTCTTGAGAAAGTTTGAGAGCCCCGGTGGTATAGCCGTCCAAAGAAAATCCCAACACGGCGAAACCAGCTTTCACGTAGGGAAGCATCTCGTTCAGATCGTCCTGATTCGGACATGCTCTTCCTTCGAGTAAATTCGAGCCGGCGCTCGCAATCAAAACGCAAGAAAGTGATTGTGGTGCGTGTGAACCTTTCGGTTCCAGGTAAACCATCGCCGTATTTGTTCCAGGCACGGTTCCGACGAGCTTCGAGTTGGAAGTCCCTGTGATGAAAAAGAGTCTCTGATATGTCACTTGCGGGTCTTGAAACGTTTCACCTCTTGCCATCGGCCCTAATGAGAACTCAGGCAACTCTGGAATCTGAATCGACTCCACCGGAAACGGATTTACGTTGGCTATATCCGATATCGGATTGTTTGATGCACCTTGACCGTTAGGAACAACCGCAGGCACGCGACCATTCATTGCGGGAATACCTGGGGCAGGGACCGGCAATGCTCCTCGATTGCCAGCAAACTGAGGTGGTCCCCCCTTAAAGAGTCCCATTCCTCCTGCGACGGTCAAACAGAGTCCCAGAGTGAAGGCAATCACCGGCGCCCGAACTTCGTCCCAATGTTCAACGACAAAAGCAATCAGGAATAAAAAGCGAAGGATTTCAATCGCGATCACGACTCCGTTTGGCAAGGCCGTGGCCATCGCGCGGAGCATTCCACCACTTCCCAAGAACAGGACTGCCCACTGCCGATTCACTTTCCACATCCGAACTGTCATCCACAAATTGGCTGGAAGGAATAATGAAATGCCAGCAGAAAAAAGAAGCCATTGACTGCGGTCCATGTTGGCTTGCATTGGCTGAAGATTTGCCATTACTGCGAATATGCCAATACCTAAAACAAACAACGCAACTCCAGTCACGTCTGAAGTCAGAAGTCCCCACATCGCAGCTATCCAGCCACTTCCTGGCGACGACGATGCTTTCTTTGGCTTTTTCTTACGAGTGGGGTGACGTGGTGTTGAGCGGAATTCCGAAACAGAGTCTAGCTCTTCAGCATCATCGAATTCGTCAAATTCATCATCGTCTTCCAACACGAGATCGTCGTCGTTGTGCCTCGTTGCCGCAGGTTTCGGTTTAGTTGTTGGCTTTGGCTTTGCTGGAGTTGATTTCGTCGTCGCTCGTCGAGCCGTTTCGGCAGCGTTGCCGTTAATTGTGCGAAGACGTGGGACGGAGATGTTTTCGCCGCACTCTTTGCAGCGGACTCGCTTACCTTCCAGGTCGTCGCGAAGACCGTACTCTTTCAAACAGGCTGGGCACTGGACGGGAATCGTCATTGGGGGTTCTCCATCACGCCGATTGATTGGGCTTAAAGCAGCGAATCACTCTACTGGCCATCATGGAAATTCCAATAGTCAGGCACGCAGCGTTCTGCTCAATATTACGCGATCGACTCAAGCGATAGTGGCCATTTTGAACTCGCATCGGATGTGATCAGCCACAGCAGCACGCGTGAGTTCATCGCGAATTATACTTCGCACGGTCATGAGTGAGATGTTTAACCGCCACGCCATCGGCGTGCGCGCCCACGCCGATGGCGTTGGGGCTAAACAAGCAAACGTCTCATTTGAGACCGTGCGAGGTATAGCCGCCGGTGATTCTCGCCATTACCGGCGGCGAGCGCCTTGACGCTCACTCAGCCAACGAAAACGAATGGCGGGGAGCAGTCTTTCTTCTCCGTCAGTTGCTTGAGCGGCGCTTTCGAAATTGCTTGTGGCATGCCTGATAGAAACTTCGGGGATGTGAGTTGTGAATGATGCGCTGATGCCAAACTGAAAAAACGATGGCTCGCGGACCATCGTTTGCAAATACCGGACGGCAAGTGTGCTCACGACCTTCCTCTTAGACAGGTGCGATATGGATTCGCCGCAAAACGAGCCTCTGCGTTCGTCCTCGGAGCCTTCGACGGACGAGGTCGTTCGGTCGCTGTCGCGTGAGTGTGCGTTTCCGGTTCCGGTGGACGTCGTCAGTGTGCGGCAGACGCACATCTCGACGGTCTTCCTCGGCGGCGAATTGGTTTACAAAGTAAAAAAGTCAGTGAAGCTGCCCTTCCTCGATTTCTCGACGGTTGAGCAACGGCACTTCTACTGCCACGAGGAAGTCCGCATTAATCGGCCGTGGGCACCGGATGTTTATCTGGGGGTGGTGCCGGTCACGCGAGAAGCGAACGGCTTTCGGTTCGAGGGAAGTGGGCCGGTCGTCGATTGGGCGGTCAAGATGCGGCGGCTTCCAGAGTCGGCGAATCTGCGATCGCGGCTGCAGCGTGGATTGCTCGAACCTCGTGATTTGGTGCGAGCGGCTCAGCGGGTTGCGGCGATTCATCGGCAGGCGTGTTGTTGTGTGGGTGAGCAAGCGACCGAGGCCGAAGCGACGTTCCGCCATCGACTGAACGAAAATTGGGAGTTCGCTCGCGGCCTGAAGTCGCACGTCATCGAGCCGTCAGTCCTGCAACGTTTGGAGGCTCTGTCCAACGAGTGGCTGCAACGCCTCGATGAGTCGCTTCGTCAACGAGCAACCGATGGCCACATTCGCGATTTGCATGGCGACTTGAGGTTGGAGCATGTTTTCTTGTTTCCTGACCGATCGCCTCCAGGCGACATCGTGATCCTCGACGGGATCGAGTTCGACGCCGGGCTGCGGCGAATCGACGTTGTGGCAGACTTTGCGTTTTTAGTGATGGAGTTGTGTTTCGCCGGTCGTCGTGATTTGGCACAGAACCTCGCTCATGTCTATTTCACCGAAACGGGAGACGTCGCCGGACGCAGCCTGCTCCCATTGTTCGCGGCATATCGATCAGCCGTGCGTGCCAAGGTTGCAGCCATTCTGGGTGGCGAATTGGAAATCGCGCATCCTGATCGTGATGAAGCAGTGGCTCGCTCGCGAGCACATTGGCTGTGGTGCTTGTCGGAGTTGGAAGAGCCCGATCGGCGTCCGGCGTTGTTGCTGGTCAGCGGTCTGCCGGGCACAGGGAAATCAACGCTGGCACGCGGCATCGCCGAAGCGGCTCACGTTGACGAGGTGCTCCGCACGGATGTCGTTCGCAAGGAACTCGCCGCCCAATCGAAACTCGGAGATGGTCCCGATGACTTGTACTCCGCTGACTACACCGAGCGAACCTACGACGAGTGCTGGTGCCGCGCTCGCAAGCGATTGCTGTCCGGCGGTCGAGTCCTCGTCGATGCCACGTTTCAGCGCGAATCGACTCGGCGACGGTTTTTGCAGCTCGCGATCAACTGCGGTGTGCGAGCCGTTTGGTTGGAGTGTGTTGCTCCCGCAGATGTCGTGCAGCAGCGTCTGCTTTCGCGGCATGATGATCCATCAGATGCTGACTGGTCTGTGTATCAACTCATTCGCGACCGTTGGGAGGCCGCTTCAGAATTCACGAGCCGATTTCATCAAACCATCGACACCGGTGGTTCCAATGCTCCCGCAGTCGAAGCGGCTCAGGAGGTGCTGAGAAGGCACGGGCTCAGTGATGTTCGCTGAGAGGCTATCCGAAAAGGGAGGGCGAGGCTCCTGCCGGGGCAAGTGCCCACACTAACCCGAAGCGCAAGCGAGGGCGAGCACGGCAAAATGCGAGTTTTCCTGCCACTCGCCCTCGCTTGCGCTTTTTGAAGTTGCGCATTTTCTATGAGATTTAGAGTGCCATGCGGTATTCCTTGGGTAACGCTGCATTAAGCAGGCGTTT
>CAIJTL010000860.1 GCA_903823545.1 uncultured Planctomycetaceae bacterium | reverse complement strand
CAATCACGAGATGGTCAGCCTCTGTGTGAGCGATTGGGGCGTGTGGCTGATGTGCAACCAGCCGACTTCGACGGCGATGGTGATATCGATCTGGTCATTGCCGAGTTCGGTTGGCACAAGACCGGCCGAGTACTCTGGCTGCGTAACGAGGGTGATGCGATGTCACCAAGGTTTGTTCCGCAGGTTCTCGACTCCCGCCCAGGCGCGATTCATGTGCCGGTTGTTGATCTGAATCAAGATGGTCGTCCTGACTTTGTGGCATTGATTAGCCAAGAATTTGAGGTAATCGAAGCGTTCCTCAATCAGGGGAACGGCGTCTTCGAGAAGCACCGAGTGTTTGCGGCGGAGGATCCGGCTTTTGGTTCCAGTGGAATCCAAATGGTTGACTTAGATGGCGATGGTGATCAGGACGTTCTTTACGCCAACGGGGATACCTTCGACAGCACGCTAATCAAGCCTTATCACGGCATTCAGTGGTTGGAAAACACGGGCTCCTTCCCTTTCGTGAGACACCATCTCACTGCGCTACCCGGTGTCCACCGCGCCTTGGCTGGTGACCTCGATGGAGACGGCGATCTTGATATCGTCGCGGGGACGTTCTTGTCCTCGACTCTCCGAAACGCATCCGGTTCCCAGCAACTCGATTCGCTCATCTGGTTAGAGCAACAACAGCCAGGCAAGTTCGTTCGGCATACGATCGAAAAAGGAAACTGCATTCATGCGACAATCGAGCTTGCTGATTTCGACAATGACGGTGACATGGACATCGCCACGGGATCTTTCTTAGATGCAGAGTCCACACATAAAAGCGCAGTCACTCTATGGTGGAATCAATTGCATTCGCCTTGAGCTGTCTCGAATAGTCGCCTCGCGTAAACTTACGAGCATGGTGACTTTTCTGAGCGAGCTTAGTTCGCATCGCGACGGGCCGCAGACATAAGAGACTTCTGGCAAGACCACAAACAGCCCTGCCACAAGATAGGTACGTCAATCCGTGGGAATTCTCCTTGAGAATTCGTTGATCGCTAAATGCTCAGTCAAGCAGACGCTCACCGAGTTCAGCAACCGACAGTCCCGTGATCAGGACTCGCTTTTGTGGCGAGGTTGCACCGGATACGAGCGAGACTTGTGAACGCTTTAGGTTCAGCGATTTGGCAATTGTTTCGAGGACGGCGTCGGTGGCTTTTCCTTTTTCGGGGGCCTGAGTCACTTGGACTTTGAGGGCTCCTGCATGAACTCCAGCAAGTCCGTTGCGGCGTGCACCAGGTTGAGCCTTGATTGGCACGATGATTCCTTCTGGGCACTCTTCAAAGGCAATCACGGTATTCTCTCTGACAAAGCGTTTCACTACGAGATTGAAGCATCAGACGTCTGTTCGATGGGATTTGGTCGGACAGCCAATAAGACCAATGAGGCCATCAACGCTAATCCGGCACTGGTTCCAAAAGCTGCGATCCCTCCGAACTTATCGTACAGCGTTCCAAATAAAATACTTGCCGGCAATGTCGCGATGCCGATAGCTGCGTGGAACCATCCGAATGCTAGGCCGCGACGTTCTTGGCCAACGAGATCCACGACCAGTACCTTTTCCGCTGACTCCGTGCAGGCATAAAAGAGGCCATAAAGCAGGAACAAGGTCCATGCGTGCCAGACCTGATTGGCAAAAGCAAAGAGGAGATACACGGTTGAGTAGACCGACCATCCGACGACGATCAGACGTCTCGATCCGATCTTTTCAACAAGCGGACCAACCCACCAATTGCCGAGCCCTTTGACGATGTGCAATGAACCCCACAAGATCGGCAGCCACGCAGTGGTCACACCGAGTTCACCCGCTCGAACTAATAGAAACGCGTCGCTCGAATTCCCGAGTGTGAAGATCACCAGCGATACCAAGAACAGCCGAAACCGACCATCGAACGGCTTCATTGCTAGCAGCGGATTGCTGGGTTCCTTGGTCTCCAGCTTTTCTTTCGGAGGATCCTTCAGGCCGAATCCGATCAATGCGATTAAGCAAAGGCCGGGAATCATCGTGAGCGCGAACAACCAACGAAGCTCACCGGGCCAGAACCACAAGAACGCGGTCGCGAGCAGCGGCCCAATCGTTGCTCCGAGATGATCCATCGCTCGATTGAAGCCATAGGCTCGACCTCGTTCGCTCGGTGCGGTTGAGTCGGCGATCAATGCATCGCGAGGCGCCGATCGAACTCCTTTGCCAAATCGGTCAACCAATCGAGCCGCTGCGACTTGCCACGCAGCAGTCATCGCCGCCAGCCCCGGACGCGTCAGTGCCGTGAGCGTATAGCCGACCAAAATAAATAGTCGACGCGAGCGACTTCGATCGGACCAATGTCCTGATGCAAGTTTCAGCAAACTTGACAACGAATCGGCGGCTCCTTCGATCATTCCGAGCGAAGTGCGACTTCCCCCCAACACCGTCATGACGAAGTGCGGAAGCAGCGGGAAGATCATCTCGCTGGAAATGTCATTCAACAGGCTCGCGAAACCCAACAGTTTGACATTGCGTGCCAGTGGATCGCGAGGCGATTTCTCACTCGAAGTATCAATCGGCTGAGCAGAATTGGTCACGAGGAGGACTCTCTATTTGTCGCACGGGGGACTCGCCTGTGTTGGCGTTCCCTTGGAAGCACAGGCGAACCGCTTGCGCAGTCGGTACGGAGAAGATTGAAGCTTTCATTGTTTTGAAACCACCTCTACGGATTTGAGTCTGCCAGCTTTACGCCAGAATTTCATTGACGACTCGAGCAGACACGCTTGAGTCGATCAGCGATTGTGGCGCGGCGTTGCGAACGAACGTGAGCTTTTTGGGATCGAGTCCAAAAAGGTGCATCAGCGTGGCGTGGTAATCGTGATGCGTGACTTTTCCTTCGACCGCGTGATGACCGAATTCATCAGTCGCGCCATAAGTCACGCCCGGTTTGAAGCCTCCACCCGCCAGCCACATGCTGAAACCGTAGGTATTGTGATCTCGCCCCACGTTCGTCGGACCGGTATCGTTTTGAATGACCGGCAAGCGTCCCATCTCACCACCCCAATGCACAACGGTCGAATCGAGCAAGCCTCGTTGCTTCAGGTCTTTGACGAGAGCCGCACAGGGCTGATCGATCGCCAAGCACGCTTGAGGTAACGCACCTCGCAACGCTCCGTGATGGTCCCACATCTGCGCGTACGAGTAGAGCGAAACAAATCGAACGCCTCGCTCGACAAGCCTGCGAGCGAGCAAACATCGAGTTCCAAACGACCGCGTTTTGTCGTTGTCCAATCCGTAAAGCTTTTGAGTCGCTTCGGTCTCTTGCGAGAGATCGAGAGCCTCCTTCGCGGCAGTTTGCATGCGCGCGGCCAGTTCGTACGAAGCGATCCGCGCTTCGAGGTCCGTTTCACCCGGATGCTTCGCCAAGTGTTCGCGATTCAGCTTCGCGACATATTCGAGATACCGTTCTTGCGGCAGCCCTTTCAAATGCGGTGGCGGATCGAGATTGAGTATTCGCGGTTCGCGCGAACGCACGACGGTCCCTTGATACAACGCGGGCAACCATCCGTTTGACCAATTGTGGGTGCCGAGTACCGGCAATCCTCCCGCATCCGTTAACACGACATACGCT
>CAIJTL010000859.1 GCA_903823545.1 uncultured Planctomycetaceae bacterium | reverse complement strand
GATTCAGCCCGACAAACAGATTCCGTTGGGACACATCAACGGAGCGGATGCCGCCATGTTGGCGAGTCAAATAGCGCACGTGGCTCAAGCGGGACTACCGTTGTCGGCTGGCCTGCGAGCACTCAGCGAAGAAGTCCCATCGTGGTCTGTCCGAAATTGGTTGCGAGCGGTCAGCGAGCGGTTGGATCAAGGGCACTCGCTGAGCGCGATCGCTCGTGAAGCACAAGGTTCCTGGCCGCGATACTTCTTGGCGATCTTGGATGCGGGTCAGCGAACCGGGCGGTTGTCGGAGATGCTCAACGAGTGCGTCGTGCATCTGCGAACGAGTGCCGATGTTCGTCGCCAATTACGCGTCGCGTTGGCATATCCGATTTTGTTGGGAGTGGCGACGTGGTCTTTGCTGAGTTTCATGGCCACGTGGGTCGTGCCGCAGATGCGTTCGATCTTCACGGGCTTCGGTGTGGAACTGCCTGGTTTGACGGTCTTTGTTTTGAATGTCTCTCAGGTGATGGAGGACTTTGGTTGGTGGTTCCTGCCGCTTGCTGTGATTGGCTTGTGGATCGGGTGGCATGCATGCGACTCGTTGGGGCTGAGCCAAATTCGCGATCGCATTGCGAGCCGAGTGCCGCTGTTTGGCGAAGCACGTCGTTCGGCGGCGTTGGGTGAGTTCTGTCGGTTGCTGAGCTTGTTGACTCAGCATCGAGTTCCGTTGTCCGAAGCGATTCGATTGGCGGCCAGCGGCGTGCGTGATGCGGATCTGCGAGTGGCCTGTTTCGATTTGGCGATGCGAGTCGATTCCGGTCAATCACTCTCCGAAGCGGCGGTTGGAGCGGGACGATTTCCGAATGACTTGTTGCATCTGTTTCACTGGGCCGACCGCGAAGGTGACTTCGCCGACGGACTGCAAACTGCGAGCGAAATGCTCTCCGCGCAAAGCCGAGTGCAATCACATTCAATGGCCGTCATCTGCGAGCCTGCCGTAGCGGTTTTTCTCGGCTGTGTTGTCGGCCTGACCGTGATCGCGTTGTTTATGCCATTAGTCAAATTACTGGATGACCTGAGTTAACTCTCGTAGGACGGGCACTCTCCTGCCCGTCACAACCCTTAGACGGACAAGAGTGCCTGTCCTACCTACAACCAATCAAATTCTCGCGACTTAAGGAACGGACTACCGTGAATCCGTTGATCATCATTCAGATAATCGGTGCCGTAACGATCGGACCAATCTTGGCGATCGGCTCGCTCTATCAACTCGTTTGGACAAGGCGTGTCATTCGAGAGCTGCGCGAATGGCTGGCGAAAAATGACGTTCCCTCACCGGACGTTTCAGCGTTTGCCAAATTCAATCGCTTCGCAACGATGACTTGGTGCCTGTTTATTTTCCTGCTTGCGGCTTCGATTTCGTTATTACCAATGCCGCAGAATCAGCCCGAACAACTCGTGTTGACGTTCGTTGGAGTGATGTGGTGTCTGATTCAGCTCGCCATCAGCTATCCGAGTACCACGGTCTGTCGCTCCTTGGAAAAACTGATGATGGCTCAGCAACTCGCGAACCACGGGCCTTCGGAGCCGGCAACGTGGGGACCGCCCGAGATTGAATCGGTCGAGACATTGCGAGAACGATTTGGGCGACAAATCACGAGCGTCAGTAATTCAGCATCGGCTTGGCTTTACTTCCTGGTCGCCTCATTCACGATTATTGGCCTGTTTGTGCTCGTGAATGCGATCGATCAAAACGGTTCCAGTCTTGGTCCCTTGTTGATTATCGGCGGAGTCTTTGTTGGAACCGCGATGCTGGTGCTGTCAGCCATTCGTTGGACCTCGCGTTTTCAGGCTCGTCGAGCACAACTGCTCTGGTTCCTCGCGTTAACCGTTCGCAAGCAACGACCGTTAGCAGCCGAACTCGCAACGTGGGCTAAGTCGCATCCGGGAGCGAATCGCGAGCGGTTGCTGGCGGTTGCTCAGGCGATGTCGCAAGGAAGCACGCTCGCGGACGCGCTCGCTGCGCAACCGAAGCTGCTGCCAGAATCGACAGTCCTTTCCATTCGAGTGGCCGAACAGACGGGGATGCTTTCTGACGCGCTGCGCGATCTCGACTTGCGACAGACGAAATCACTGCGAGGAGATGCGGTCAACTCGGCTGCCGGTTCGTGTTTGTACTTGTGGGCGATGATGGCGGTGGGAGCCAACATCGTCATGTACTTGATGTACTTCATCGTGCCGAAGTTCAAAGCGATCTTTCATGGTTTCGGCACCGAGTTGCCGAGCGTCACTGTTGCGCTGATTAACGTGGCGGACTTCTTCGTCAGCTATTGGTTTGTGTTTCTGCCACTGTTTTTCTTCGTGCCGTTGTGGATGTTCGGTGAAGCTTTCACACGCGGGTGGTCAGAGACTCGCTTAAGTTGGTGGCTCGGTTTCGGTCGTCGAGCGGAAGTGCCGCGACTACTCCGGCGACTGCATGACGCGGTCGCCGCGAAACTGCCGTGGCAAACGGCGCTGCAACCGATGGTCTTGCATCATCATCAAACTGACATTCGCGGCCGGCTGGAACGAGTGCTCGGTCGAGTCACCGCAGGTATGGGAATTTGGACGGCCTTGCGAGAAGTCGGTTTATTGAACGCTCGCGATGTTGGACTGCTGGAAGTTGCCGAACGAGCGGGCAACTTGCCGTGGGCGTTAATCGCGTTGGCTCAAGCGAAAGAACGCCGCATGGTGCATCGTCGCCGAGTCGCTGAAGCGGTCTGCGTCCCGATCTGCGTCATCACCTTCGGCCTGCTGGTCGGCTTTGTTTGCTTTGGATTTGTCATGCCAATGGTGAAGTTGCTGAATGATCTGAGTTGATTGTTGTCCGTGGTCAATCGTCCGTGGAGTCGCCGACATCCCATTGGTCCCTGACGTCCTTTTCGTCCCTTTGAACTGTGCCATCCCATCATGAAACGCCCTCAATACCCAAAACCACAACCGCAAGCACGCCGTGCCTTCACGCTGTTTGAAATCTTCGTTGCCGTGTTGGTGTTCGGCTCGGTGCTAACGACGTTCATCCCGCTGATGCGCGGCGTTCATAGCCAGCAGCACGACACCGACCTACATCTGCTCGCCGTTCGTGAAGCGGACAACGTGCTGGAAGAACTGTCGCAGTGGCCGTGGAACGATTTGGTCGCAGACAAGCTCAGCCAACGGACGCTATCGGAAACAGCGAAGTCACATCTGCGACAACCGGAATTGCGAGTGACCGTTGAAGAACAAAAGGGCGTTGACGTGCCGGTCACGAAACGTGTTGCCGTAGAAATCACTTGGCAGCCGCATGTCTGTCAGCCGACAAAGACCGTCCGCTTGGTCGCGTGGTTTCCGGCGATGGACGTGAAGCCGGTGGAGGTGAAGCCATGAAATCTGCCCTCTTGTGGCGCACGCGGCCCGCGTGCGATCAATCTCATCTGACAAGAATGCCTCGTTCAATTGGCGGCACGCGAGCCGCGTGCGCCACAAAATCGCTTCGTCGCGGCACGTCGCTGATTCACATGCTGGTCGTGATCACGTCGCTCGGATTTCTGACAACGACCGTCATCACCACGATGGTCACGATGATGCGTTCACAAGGTCGAGCGGCCGGAGTCTGGGTCGTGCATCATCAATGGCTGAAGCTGACCGATCACTGGCGACGCGACGCACACGCCGCGCTGTCGGCAGAGATCACTCAGCAAGACAACGCTTCGGCATTTGTGTTTCGATCAAATGATGCTTCGCATCTCATCACGTACGTCGTCGGCAAACGCGAAGTGACTCGCCGAGAGACCAACGGCGACAAGCTCATCCGTACGGAGACGTATCGTCTTCCCGATTGGAACGTTCGCTTTGAAGCGGATGCGAAATCGTTGGCGACCAATCAACTCGCCAAGCAGATTTGTCAGCACCCAAACTCACCGCGACCAACACCGACAACCCCAGTCCCATTGCGGGAAGACACGCAGTTAGCGGTCATCGGTCGCGACCACCGCTTTGAGAAAACCAGTCCCGAACTGAAACCGTAGAGCAGGCGGCCCGTCTGTTCGCCTCAGATTGAATAGCCAACAGGAATTATCCACGACACCACACTAGCCCGACGCGCAAGCGAGGGAT
>CAIJTL010000858.1 GCA_903823545.1 uncultured Planctomycetaceae bacterium | reverse complement strand
TGCTCGTCAGTCACAGCGGTGTCGTCGACGACGCGAGCGTGACCACGAAACTGTTGACGCCAATGGACGATGGCATGACTCATCTCCGATTGCACCCATTTCTCAACCGCCTCGTGCGACGACTTGGCGGTCGGTCGGACAAAGACGAACGAATCCATCAACGCATCGTCAATCGGGCCTTGCAGACCGTGCCTTTTACGAAGTCCGTTTGTTGGCAATGCTCCGATTTTCCAAGTCTCACCTTCGCGATGCAGAGTCACTTGCCACGACAAGTCCGAGCCGGGACGCGGTCCTTCAAGACTTTGATCATCGATCTTGATTTCGACATTGGCATCAACGGGCATCGGGGCATACCCGGAGGGAATCGAAAGTGTGAGTTGTTCAACATTCGTGGTCGTGACGTTCACAAAACTATCCGCCACGATGGCCGCATTGACGCGAGCTTGCGACCAATGTTCTTTGATGGCATCAACCGTGACCCAATGCATGCGGTTGTAACGGAGCGAATAGGTCACGAAGCGAATCGTGCGCGGCACGCGTTCTCGACCAAGTGCCATGATGCTGTCGATGCGGCGATCGACTTCGAGCTTCGTCACGGGATGATAGCTATGAGCGGTATCTGGCCCGATCAGGTGAGTCAGTTCAATCCCTTCTTTCTTGAGCGCGACCGCCATGATGTCCGCCGCTTGCTTCTGCGAGTCTTTATCGCCGCTGTAAGCAACGGTCGGCAACTGTGCGAGATTCGCTGCCCAGTCCGTGCAGTCATACATGTGCCAGAGCTTCTTCTCGAACCAAGTTGGTTGCAGCGTTTCCTTTTGAAAGACCTTTAAAAAGTCGGGCGTTTCAGAAAATCCCGCGCCCGGAGCGGCAGCGGCCCAGCGATCGGCGTAATGCACGGCAAACTGCCAGCAAGCGGCTCCCCCCATCGAAAATCCTCGCACGGCGATGCGGTCATCATCAATGCGATAACGACGCTTGACCGATTCGATCGCTTCGAGCGAATCAATTTCACCCGCGAGTTTGTTCGCGTTGCAATAACGGCCATAGGGATGCAGGACGATCGTGTCGGCCGGCGTGAACTGACCTTTGTTCTTGCGACGATCTTCCAAGAAGTTGAGTTCACTGAGCACTTCACCTCGGCCATGAAACCACAAATCCATACGCCAACGATGCGGCCCGGTTGGCGTGAACGAATCTGGAATGATCAGGCCATAAGGTTGCACGCTGCCATCGATCTTCGACACATACCCGCGCGGGACCAATCCCGTCTGTGTCGTCCACGGAGCGTTGCCCGCTTTGAGTTGTTCGGCTCGTGTTTGGCCATCAACAAGCAGGCTCTTCGCCGTGCTGATTTCTTGCGGCTTGAAGAACTCGCGATAAGTCAGAGCGTCGGAAACCGCCTTGTGATAAATCTGCACATCCGGCAGCAGCTCCTTCACGCGAGCGTCTTTACTGAGAGCCAATTCATCGATGATGGTCTTGAGTTTCTTCAGCCCGTCTTCCAAGTCATCCCGTTGATCTTCAGGAACTTCGATCCCCAACGGAGGCACCGGCCGGACCTTCTCTGCCTGGTTGTCCGCTGGACCGTCTGCTCGGACTTGTCCGCTCACCACAAAGCACAACCCAAACACCACCGCTGAAATCCATGCCCGACTCATGCTGCCACTCCTCATGTGATTGATGCCACAAAGATGCGACGAGCGTAACGGCCTCGCGGGAACTTGAAAACTTGGCAAGGCTGAAGAGATCGTGAGTTGAATTCGAAAGAGCGATCAATTCCGGATTGTGGTAAGGCTTGTTGCTGCAAAGGGCGAAACTACGAACTCGGTGGTGCATACTCACTATTTTTGAGAAAGCGACATCAGGAAGTTATCGTCGCCGCATTCCATCTGACACAATGCCCGCCAGGACGCTCAACAAAATTCAATCG
>CAIJTL010000857.1 GCA_903823545.1 uncultured Planctomycetaceae bacterium | reverse complement strand
GCATCTCGATCTCGACGTCTGGCTGCTCTTCGCGCCGGAGCGAGTGACCGAGCGCGGGCTCGATCGCATCAAGGCGGTGACGATCGGCAAGCACGGTTTGCAGATCATCGCTGGTGAGAAACGAGGTCTGCTATTGCCCGGTGTGGCAACAGACAACGGCTGGGACAGCGAAGAGTTTCTCAATCAGGTCTGCGTCAAAGCGGGTTTGCCACCGACCGCTTGGAAGTCGGACGAGACAACGTTGTTTCGATTTGAAGGAGATGTCATTCACGGGCCGATGTCATCGGTGCTGCAACTGGCCGATGAAGAGAAATCTCCGCCGCCACTGACCGCCGCAGATATCGGTCGCTTGGCGGAGTTTTGCCAGCAGACGATTCAAGCATTGTTGCGTGGGATGACGCCGCTGTATTACTGCCCCGGAGTTCCCGATGCCGACATGCACGGCGTCACGACGATCGTCTCGGTCCCGAAGACAAACTTCTGGCTCTCCTCGTCTCGGTTGTCGATTAAAGACAAATACCCGTTGCAAACGACGCTGTTCGAGCAGTGCGAAGGACTGGCTCGGGCGATTCAAGGGAACCCGAATTTCCCGCCGGACAAGTTGCAGATTGATATCGCGGTGCTCGACGACGCTGCGATGCACGGCACGGTCGATCAACCTTCGCTGGAAGGGATCAACACGGTCGAACGAGGGATCTTGGTCACAGAACGAAATCGACAAGGTTTCGTGTATCACCACAACGTCCCGGTCGATGCGATCGTGCGCGATGCGAGTGATGCGGCTCAAGTCAGTTATCCGGAGTGGGCACAGATTTTTAGCATGAGAGTCATGACCACTCGCGAGCGTTTCGTGATTGAGATGACTCCGAAACCGGTTGCCGGTGCCGAGGTTCGTCCGCCTGCTGTTGCCGGTCGATTTTATCCGGGAGATGCCGCGAGCGTTGCTGCGGAGTTAGACCGCATGTTGGCTGGCGACGCTGTGAATTCTCGTGACATGGTGAAACAGCGAGTCGCTGCCGCGATGGTTCCGCACGCTGGTTGGGTTTTCTCCGGCAAGCTGGCCGCCGATGTTCTCAAGCAGATCGAATTGCCGCGCACTGTGATCATCATCGGCCCGAAGCACACGGCGAACGGCGTCGAATGGTCGGTCGCGCCGAATCGAATTTGGTCATTCCCAGGCGGACAACTGGAGTCTGATCCGGAACTGACTCGTGCCTTGGTGACGGCAATCCCACGATTACAACTTGATGCTGCGGCTCATCAGCAAGAGCATGGCATCGAAGTCGAGCTGCCGATCATTCACCGGCTCGCACCGCAAACGAAAGTGGTCGGCATCTGTGTCAGCGGCGGGAACCTCGAACGTTGCGATCAGTTCGCGACTGGTCTTGCGAGCGTCATCAGCCGCATGCCAGAGCCGCCGTTGTTGCTGATCTCCAGCGACATGAATCACTACGCGAACGACAACGAAACTCGCCGCCTGGATGCGTTGGCGTTGACTGAGTTTGATCGACTCGACGAAGAGGCTCTCTTCAAAACATGCCAATCGAATCACATCAGCATGTGCGGCCTCGTCCCCGCCGTGATCGTGATGAAGACGCTGAAGAAACTCGGCAAGTTGTCACAATCAATCGAGGTCGGCTACGCCACCTCAGCGGCCGCCAGCGGTGACACAACTCGTTGCGTCGGGTACGCAGGACGGCTGTTGGTGTGAAGGTCGCTGAAGGGAGAGAATCGATGACTCTAGTTTTATTAGCGAATCTCGCTGGGAGCAGAATCTTTCCGTCAGTCTTCGTGGTGCTAGTTCTAGTAGCCTTGCTTCCATCTGCGATTCTGATTTCGGTTCGACTGACCGGACACAATCGTTTTCAATGGCGTTTCAGCATCATTGCGGCCTACCTAATTGCGACGTTCTTTGTTGGCCCAACTATTGTCGAAACGTTTCGTATGCGTAAAGCATTGATTGGGTGGGCCGAATTGATTGCATTAATCTCTCCCGTGTCCGCTGTAATCTGGACGCTGGCGAATCAACGCTTTCCAAAACCACCGAATGCTTGAGCATCGTTCCGATTGCAATCTAAAGACGCTGATCACGAACCGGTTGATCAGCAACCCAAATCATTCATTCTGCGAGCTTCAATGACTCCAGCTTCAACGATCTCACGCTGACTCCCGCTTGAGATGAAACAGATTGCGTGATCGTCTCCGGCAGGTCGAGTTTGCCAACTCGTTGCCAGCGATTGCGGAAGGTTTCGACGCGAATAATCGTTCCGGTTTGAGCGTCGCGATATTGGACTTGGTATGCACGAGGGAGCACTTTGTTTTCGGCGTTGCGGTCGCTATCAAGCATTTGCAGCGACATATTTTCGCGACCGAGGTTGCGGTTCACGACGGTGATCTCGTCCCCTTGAACGCGATAGCTCGACGCGAAGCGACCGCCGTGAAAGTTGAGTAACCGGCCCAGCGGATGTTTCTCGTCTTTGTCCGCAAAGCTCAGAACTGGCTTTGATCGAATCCCGGACGAAGGGACTCGATGAATGACCGCGGAGTGCAATTGATCGCGAACCCATTCGCGAGCCGCGTCATCTTCGAGCTTCGGTTCGTCAGCAAACGAAACTTCCCCGTCCGGCTTCACGGTGACGAGACCCTCAGAACGTCGATCATAAACCGAGATCAACGCGCGGGCCGAAAAGCCTTTGAACTCTTTCCAGTCTGCACGAGCGGCGATCGCTTTCTCGAACATCGCCACGGCCGCTTCATCGACTTGAGAACCATCCAGCGGCCAGTCGAAAGCCAACGTGGCGAACTCGCGAATCTCGTCGTACTTCTCGCCATTCTTGTTCCCCGCTTCGGCGGTCACGTGTTTGACATAGACCGCGTACTGCCCCGGAGCGGTCACTGGCCAAGTGGCCCGACCATTCGCGTCGGTCGTCAACTCTTCGTTGCTGAGGTCCGAATCAATCGTCGTCAGCAGGGTGTTGGCCAGCGGCTTGCCGTCTCGCAAAACGGTCAACGTGATCGAATCCTTCGCGAAGGTCGGCATGATCTCCAGCGGAATTTGTTCGCGTCGTGTGAGCTTCTCGACCTCGTCTGGCTTTCCAGAGACGGCCTTCGGGTAGTATCGCAACAGAAACGACTTCTCGCGTTTCAGAACGCCGTACTCGCACTGACCGATAACCGACACCGATTGCGAAGTTGGTAGATAGGCTCGCAATCGATCGGTCCCGCGATTCACGGTCAGTGGTGTGAATTTGCCGGGTTCCGCCTGCAACCACAGTTCTGTGTGCGCGACCTTCGCAACAAACTTCGGATCACCTGCCGTCGCTCGTTCGCTGAAAAAGACTTCCACGTTCCGCCCCGCTTCGGCGTGTGGTCCGACCTGAATGAACAAGAAATGAGCGTCCGCAGAGGCGATGCTGATTACGCAGCTCAGGACTCCAACCAACAGCATCAGTAAAGATCGCTTCATCACATGACCTCTCGGTGGAAAACAATGACAACACACAAAGGCAGCGAAGCCGCCACTCAACTAACCCGAAACGTGAGTTTTGAAGTTGC
>CAIJTL010000856.1 GCA_903823545.1 uncultured Planctomycetaceae bacterium | reverse complement strand
TGTTGCTGCCGGAGCGACCGTTTCAACGCGATCAATTTCTCGCGGCGGTCTCTCAGGCTCACAAGAAGTTCGGCTTCGTGTCGATCGTCTGTGGTGAAGGGATTACGAACGCCGACGGCACACCTGTCAGTGCTTCACAGACTCGCGACAAGTTCAACAATGTTGAGTTCGGCGCGATGGGCGGAACGAGCGCTGCCATGCAATTGCACCGCATGATCAGCGACGAGTTCGGCTGGCGTGGAGAGTTTCAAGTGACCGAATCATTGCAAATGTGTGCCGCCGACCGAGGCGTGCAGCTCGACATCAACGAGGCTTACGGCTGCGGCAAGCAAGCGGTCAAGCTGGCCGAAAAAGGAACGAGCGGCGTCATGGTCACTATCACTCGCGAATCAAAACCTGGTGAGCCGTACAAATCCGGCTTCGGGACGATGCCACTTTCAGAGGTCGCCAACCACGAACGTCCGATGCCTGACAACTTCATTTCAAAGGACGGTTTGTTTGTGTCCAAAGCATTCCTCGACTACGCCCGACCGCTCGTTGGCGACCTGCCGAAGTACACAAACCTCAGCCTAGTCCGAGCCAAGCCGTAACCGTGGGGCACGTTTCCAACGTGCCCGTTTCTTTCGAGGACATTGAATTTCTTTCGAGCACGTTGAAAACGTGCTCCACATTTTGTGAGCGCACCATGAATTCGACCGACTCCCGATATCAACACTTCGCACTCGTGCGAGACATGCTCGACACACCGAACATCATTGCGAAGTTCAACCCGAACCAAGCGACGGATGTCGCGGCTCAGATTGCAGAGGTCGGACAATTGCTTCTGACCGGCGAAGGTTCCAGCCGCATCTTCCCGGCGAAGAACGCGATCGCACTCGCTCGCCGACAAGGTTGGCCGCTCGCGTTGCACACGGAGGCGGGAAGACAGTCGAAGGAATACGACCTCGCCAAATGGGCGGTCTTCGCACTGTCGAATTCGGGCCGCACTGCTGAAGTGATTGAACTGTATCAATCGCTTCGCGAGCGAAATCACTCGCATCTTTTCAGCCTGACGGCGTTTCCTGATTCGAAACTCGGATCACTCGCACATCGCGCATTCGTTTTGTCGTGCGGTCCCGAAGGAGCCGTCGCCGCGACCAAGAGTGTGATTGAGCAAGCGCTGTTTCATCGAGCGTTGCTTGAACACGTCGCGAAGAAACCGGCACTCAGTTCACAGCTTGCGACGCTCGGTGAGCAATTCCGACAGGCACTTACCACCGCGATTCCGTCAGACCTGATCACCAAGCTGACAAATGCCCGCACGATTTATTGGGCAGGTCGCAATGATGGCGTGGCGGAAGAACTCACGCTGAAAACCAACGAGATCACTCGCAAACGCTCGGACTTCCTCGAAGGAACGTACGCCGTTCACGGCATCGAAGAAGTCATGGATTCCAGCGACGTTGTGATTTGGATCGATCCCTATGCCGGTTCGATGGCCAAGTTCGACGATGTGCTGGTGAAGGGAGTCAAGCTGACGGTGATCGCGGTCTCATCTCAGCCGACACCGTTTCCAACGATTTTAATTCCGGACGCAGGTGACTTGTCTGGCTTCGTCCAAATGGCCGCCGGCTGGAACATCCTGGTTGAGACTGGGATCAATCTCGGCATCAACCTCGACAAACCGGAGCGAGCACGCAAAGTCGGCAACGAGTTTGTTGGTTGAGAATGTCCTGCATCGGAATCCGGTCTGATGCTCGACACGCCAGTGACCATGACTCCGTTTTGGCTTGGAATAATCGACTGCCGCTGCCGAGACCGCGTCAAACATTGAAGGTGCTTGCAGAATGACGTCCGAGATCACCGATCAAGAACTTTTGGAGCGTTGGTCAAACGGAGACGAATCCGCTGCCGAGCAGATGTTTGAGCGTTATTCCCGCCGCACCTGGAAGCTCGCCGAGAATCTGATTGCTCAGCGATTCAAATCGCGGTTCGACGGTGACGATGTCGTGCAGAGCGTGTTTCGCACGTTCCTGCGCCATTCGCGTGAGGGGGACTTTCGGGTGGGCCCAGCGGAATCTCTCTGGAAATTGCTGTCGGCCATTGTCCGAAACAAAATATGCCAACGAGTGGATTTTCACACGGCACAACGGCGTTCGGCCAATCGCGAACAGCCGTTGGAGTCGGGTCGTAACGAATCTCAACCGGATGAGTTGCTCGCCGCGATGGATCCACGGCCCGAAGAGGCACTCGCCTTGGTCGAGGAGATAGCGACGGTTCTGGATGCTTTTGAACTCTGTGACCGAGAAGTCTTCCGCCTGTGCCTGGAGGGGCATTCGTCGTCAGAGATTGCCCATTTATTGGGGTGTTCACGGTGGTCTGTGCGCCGCGCTCTGGACTCAATGGGGCATGTTTTGCGACTCCGCCTAATGAGTGGTGTTGTCGAGCCTTAGCGGCTGGACGCCTCGTGAAAGATCGTTTTTTTTCAAAATATTCCATTTTCTTTGCCCCCGTGCTGAGGCAGTTCTCCATTACCTCTGTGGAGGTTGGCCGAAGTGGTCAACACGTCTGCATCTGAGAAATGGGGAGACCGAAAATGTTTACGCTTCCGATGTGCCGCTGGTTTCAGCAACTTCGTCGTTGGCCGTTTGAGCAAAGATCGAAACCGCGTCGCCGGGCACACGGATGGTCTCGCTCTGAATCACTCGAACCACGAACCGTTCTTTCGGCAGAATTCAGCCTGCTGGGGACAATGCAGTTGAACGGTGAAATCGACGCGACATTGCCAGCCGAATCACGGACATTGTTCCCACTGTCGAGCCTACCTGCACTGCATTCCAATTCTGCCGCTACAGCCAAGTTGTATTTGGACTTCGATGGTCATTTTGAAACGCAGTGGGGCGTGTATCAAAACCTGAGTAGTCCGGTTTTCTCTCTGGATGCCGATCTCAGCACATTCAGCGGTTGGGAGCTGGCGACCCTTGCCGAAGTATGGGCGATAGTCGCGGAGGACTTCGCGCCATTCAATTTGGACGTCACGACTGTTGAACCGGCAAGTTTCGGAGATGGTGAAGCCCTGCGAGTCGTCATTGGAGGATCCAACAGCGATTGGTTCGGAGGAGGCTATGGAGGGGTGGGCACGCACGGAGGATTCAGCAACGTCGCCTCGAATGTTGTCTATGTCTTTCCGGACGACCATGCTCGGACTCGGGATGAAGCGACGTTCATTGCGGACATTGTATCTCACGAGGCAGGCCACGCATTGGGGCTGGATCATCAAGCTCTGTTCGATGCGAACGGCGTTCTGCTAAATTGCTATCGTCCAGGAGCGAACG
Source organism: uncultured Planctomycetaceae bacterium (assembly GCA_903823545.1). GTDB lineage: Bacteria > Planctomycetota > Planctomycetia > Planctomycetales > Planctomycetaceae > SXKJ01. The sequence goes on along the minus strand of CAIJTL010000856.1, from coordinate 3,627 downwards.
GCGTTGATCCCATCATGGGAGGAAGCAGCAATGCGAATCGCACGACCTGGGCGTTGGGGCCGTCCACTTCCGCGACGACGATCCAAGACGATCTAGCGATTCTCGCGGGTCCTCAGAATGGTTTTGGTTATCGTCCTGACGATCATGGATCGCTGGCCGTAGACGCGACGCCACTGCTCTTCACCGGTGGTCGCGCCGAAGCTCACGGAATCATCACGCAGATGTCGGATCGTGACGCTTTCCATTTTCACAGTGATGGCGGCACGGCGATCTTCAATGTCTCGCCAGCACTGTTGGGTGCGAACTTGGTTTCCACGGCAGAGCTGCGAAGTCTTGCCGGCCAACTTCTTTCCACCGCGACAAGCACGGATGCGATTCCTGCGATCCTCCAAGCCGAGCTTCCGGCCGGCGACTATCTACTCGTTGTGAGTGGCAATGGGGAATATGGCTCCGTCGGTCAGTACACGATTGAGACATCGATCACGTTGTCGGCCTTATCGGTGCCGGTCGCTCCTAGGGCACTTCAAGTGACCTCCGGTTATGGCTACCGCACGGAGCTTTCTTGGAGCGCGATCAGCGATGCGACGGGCTATCGTATTTATCGCCGCTCAAATTCAACGACGCCGGAATCATTAGTTGCCGTGCTGCCGGCCGGTACAAGCCAGACGACGATTCGAGTGCCGCATTTCCCCGTCGAGACATTTGAGGCACGATGGTTCAGCGAGTATCGCGTCGAGGCGTTCAATGCCAGCGGCGTGGCCACGTCGCGTTGGCAACGTGTTCAACATCAATTTCACCCCCCCTTTGCGGCGAGTAACATTCAACTGACGCCGCAGTCAGAGACCGCCGTAACACTGTCTTGGACTCCTGACCCGAAGGCGGTGGGTTACAGCGTGCAGGCTTGGGAGTTCGTTGGTAATTGGAGCTGGGTGTTTGCCTCCAGCACGACTGTCTCGGCAGACCAAACGAACCACGCGATAACTGATTTGACTCCAGGCCATCGCTACCGATTCAAGGTCAACGCTTTCACCGAGGGTGGCACACGTGATCTCTTTTATGACTTCACATTGCCGCACTTGCTCGCTCCGGCCGCCCCCAACTTGCAGGTGAGCCTCTTGCCAAGCAAGACCGTGAATCTGACGTGGGATTCAGTGCCGGGTGCGACTGGTTACTACGTCTCGCTTCTGGATGACCGAGGCACTTGGCGTAAAGGAACATTGTCGGCCAGCGAGACCAGTTTCCAAATCAGTGGTCTTGAACGGAGCAAGCCGTATCGGTTCATCGTCGATGCCCTCAATGCAAATGGTGCGACCGCGACGATCAGCGAACCGTTGACGATCCCCTACAACCCACCGGCACAGCCAACAGGCCTGACCGCCACGGCCCTTTCAACGACGGAAGTGCAACTCACTTGGCAGAGCGCATCGGCTGCGGCTGGCTATCGCATCTACCGCTACCGTGATGGAGATAACCGCCTGTTGGCGACAGTCGGAGCGGATCAGACCTCATTCAACATCTCTGATTTGACGGCCAACACCGGTTACAACTTCATGGTGGCCGCCTTCAACGATGACGGCACCAGTTTTGGTTGGGCACCGTTTGTGACGACGTTGGCCGAACCGCCGACGGCACCAAGTAATGTTCAGGTTACAACACTCTCCTCAACCGCGGTGCGGCTGACCTGGACCGATTCGTTGCGAGAAACGTCTTATGAAATTCAGCAAGGCTCGAGCAATTCGGCAGTCAGAGCCATTAACTCAACATCATGCAACTGGTATGGCTTGGTTCCCGGAGCCACCTATCAATTCCGAGTCGTTGCGAAAAACAACGGCGGTGCTACGGCCTCGGAGTGGGTCACGATTCGGATTCCCAATCCTCCCACGGCTCCGACGAATCTCCAGGCGAACACTCAGTCAGCGACTTCCATTGGGCTGACATGGTCCGACGCCCGTGACGAGTCGGAGTATCGACTGTTTGTGCAGAGCGGCACGAGTCGCACGTTGTTAGCCACACTTTCAGCGGACACTACACGCTACGTTGCCATTGGCCTGAACCCGGACACGGAGTATCGCTTCGTTCTCGAAGCGGTAAACTTGGATGGTCAGCAGACCGCGAACTTCTTCCCGGTGCGTACCCTGCCATTTCCCCCCACGGCTCCGAAGAATCTGACGGCAACCGTGATGTCTCCCTCCATCGTTCGGTTGAATTGGAACGATGCCGATCGCGAGACGTCGTACCTCATCGAACGTAGCACTGCGGGAGCAACCGCAGGCTACGGAGCGGCCAACTCCAACTTCTTCACCGTGGTCAATCTACAAGCCAACCAGAGTTATCGCTTCCGAGTGATTGCCGTGAACAGCGGAGGGAATAGTGCTTCCGACTGGATCACGGTGCAAACCCCATCGCTGCCGACCACCGCTCCCACGGGACTACAAGCCTCGGCGGTGTCGACGACCTCATTGACACTGCGTTGGAACGACGCAGCCAACGAAACGGGATACCGCGTCTATCGAACGGACTTGGTGAGTGAACAGCTCGTTGCGCAATTGACAGCGAACAGCACGCAGTTCGCTGTCACCGGGCTTGCCAGCAATACTAGCTACCGTTTCCGAGTCGTGTCCTTCAATACGAGCGGCGAGGCCACTTCCGGTTCGATCAACGTCACAACGCTCACGGCGGCGATCAACGACAATTCACTCGCCGCCGCCCGAAACCTGGGGACTCTCAGCTCCACGCCGACGGCCGTTCGTGACTTCGTGGGTGGCTCGGACACTCAAGATTTCTATCGGATCACGCTCACACAGGCCCGCACTCTCAGCCTGCGTTTAAGTGGCCTCATCTCGGATGCCGACGTCCAACTGCTCGATTCTCAAGGCCGGGTCGTTGCGAGTTCAACGCGAGGAGGGACCTCGGCGGAGGACATCACTCGGTCACTCGCGGCAGGTACTTACTTCATCCGTGTTTATCAGTACCGAGGCGATACCAACTACGATTTGACGCTCTCGGCCGTGTAGATGAGTCACTTCGTGACTTGAATCATCTGTGAGATCACTCCGTGACTTGAGCGTTTTCCAACAATGCTCCGGTCACGGAGTGACCGGTCTACTTTCAGCCGTCCATACATTTTCGCTGATCGCAACTTTAAGCTCGTACTCCAACCAGCATCTCAAACTCGTACTCCAACCAGCATCTCTGCCGAGGGCATTCGCCATGACGCAAGCCGCGTTAAGACCGCACGACCAACTCACCCATGACGAATTCACGGCCATCTCGAAAGCGGTTCACGAGTTTGAAACGCTGTGGCGGCAGACGCTGTTGACGACGGTTGAAAATGGCGGCGCGGGGCGGCTGAAATTGGTGGCGCTGGGTTATTGAGGGTTCCTTGGCTCTGGGAACGAGATCGCGGTGAAGGCACTTGGTTACGTGGCCGATCCATCGGGGCGACGTCTTTGGCGTTTGGCGTCCTGGAGGCGGTAGCTTTCCCCCTTGGTCTCCAGGATGTGGCAGCGGTGGGTGAGGCGATCCAAGGCCGCTCCGGTGAGGCGTTCGTTGCCGAGTACCTCGGTCCAATTCTCGAAGGGGAGGTTGGTCGTCACGATCAGGCTGTTTCGTTCGTAGGCGGTGGCG
>CAIJTL010000855.1 GCA_903823545.1 uncultured Planctomycetaceae bacterium | reverse complement strand
GCTTTAGGAGCGTGTCACGCTGTTCGACGCTCATTTGCCCGATGAATGTCAGCTTGCCGGGAGCTTTCTCATTCTTCGCGGCCTCATATTTTGCGACTTCTTTGAGGTCCTCCGGCAGTCCGTCGCCAGCGTCGAACCCTTGAACATTGGCGTGCGAAACCATGTAGGCCTCCCAGTGATGATCGAGGCTGACTTGGTGGTTTTTCACAATGTAGCCAGCGAATTCGCGATCGTTCATCATCATCTCGCCAGCCGTAAACGCCAGGATTGCCGCACCTAGTGTCACAATCCAGTGGTAGCGATTCATTAAGTTCGCAATCAAAGTACTGCAAGTCATGATGATGGCGATCGAGACCAATAGGCCGAACAACAGGATTTTCCAGTCGCCGTGACTGGCCCCCGCGACAGCCAACATGTTGTCGAGGCTCATGACAAAGTCAGCCAGAAAAATCATCTTGATTGCCGACAGAGTGCTCCGGTCGGCGCTGTCTGCAGTCACACTTTCTTCACCCTCATCTCGCAGTAACTTGCAGGCGATCCAGACGAGCAATATCCCTCCAAACATGCGCAAGCCAGGGACCATCAATAGAAATGCCATGATCATCGTGAAGATGATGCGCATAAAGATGGCGATGCCGCCCCCCCAAAGGATGGCACGATTACGTTGATGTTCAGGCAGCTTGTGAGCCGCCATCGCAATCACAACGGCGTTGTCACCAGAGAGAACTACGTCGATCAGGATGATTTGCAAAATCGAGAGCACTAACGCGAAATTCATGGGCGGAGGTCACTCGTTGGAGGGCTGAAAAGGTAGGGGCGAAAGATAGCGATCCAATCTGCTTATGAACAAGCTGCGAAGGATGGATCGTCGAGTTGGTTCTCTGATTCCGAGGCCGCTACGCTACCGACCTTTTGCAGGCACAAATTTACGTAGCCGTCACGCGGAGCGTGACGGCTACGTAAAACCGAATACTTCGGTAATTACGAAAGGACTCTTATGCGTTCCGCAGTCACGATCTCTCTGGTTCCCGAAGCGACCGGCGGGCCATTTGTGTTTTGGCATGATCTGGCGGCGGGATGCGCAAAAGGGGCGGAACTTGGGTTCGACGCGGTCGAAGTTTTCCCTCGATCAGCATCAGAACTCGACGTCAACCTTCTGCGAAGTTGTCTCGACAAACACAACCTCAAGTTGGCCGCTATGGGAACAGGAGCTGGTTGGGTCGTGAAGAAATTGCGTTTGACCGACCACGATGAAGCGATTCGAAATCGAGCACGTCAATTCATTGGCGAGATCATCGACGTCGCAGGTCAGTTCGGTGCTCCGGCGATCATCGGCTCGATGCAAGGTCGAGCCGAAGGGACATTCAGTCACGAACAACATCTCGTTTGGCTGGCCGAAGCTCTCGACGAACTCGCCTCGCGAGCGGCCAATCACGGGACAACACTGCTCATCGAACCACTCAATCGTTACGAGACAAACCTCGTCAAGACAACTGACGATGGCCT
>CAIJTL010000854.1 GCA_903823545.1 uncultured Planctomycetaceae bacterium | reverse complement strand
GGCACCGGGCGCGAAGAGTGTCGATTTTCAACATCATGGTGTGACCGTCGCTCAGATCTCCAGTGAAGAAGGGACCGTCAGCATCGATCCGCGCACGCTGGGGCCTGGGCCCGTGAGCCTGACTCCGATCGCGCGATTCGAGAACGATGTCACGGTTCGAGGCTCAGCAATCCGCATCAATGTGGTCGCGCCTTCGTTGTTGCCCGCGCTCACACTGCCGACTGGCAAGACGCTGGCTGATGGTTGGCACTTGCGAGTTGGTGATGGCGCACCCGTTGTGATTCAGAAAGCGGATGGCAATTGGCTCGGCATGGCTGGTGTCACGAAAGAAGCTCGCGGAGTACTCGATGCTTGGTTTGAAGCGACCGACAATGGAGTAGGCCAATTCCAAATTCAGGGAAGCGTCGAGGTGATGTCGTTGAAGATCGACGATCTGCCACAAACATGGCCGATGAAATCTCCGTGGTGGTTCGTGCCAGTCCCATTGGCCAAAGGTTGGCATCGATTGACTCTGGAGTTCACCGGCTCTGAATCGCCGACGCTCGATGTTCGATTTGGAGATCGCGGGACTCAGCCGCTGGACGGGACTCGTTTCCGGCATATTGCCGAGTGATCCACCTAATCTCGTAGTTCCGCCTTCAGGCGTTCTACCATTGTGTTGACGTCGGGTTTACCAACGAGCGACTGCCGACTCACTGGCCAATCGCTGACTGTTGAAACTGGCTTGACGCTTATGGACACCACTCACACAATCGCAGACCTCTTTGTCCCATCTTCATTGTGTTTTCGAGGTTTAGAAGCTGAGCTGGTTGACTGAACCGCTCGGCGAGCGCTTACGGTTGAAATGAAAGCAAGCGAGTGCTGGCTGTTTCGTGCAACCGATCAAGTTAATCTCGAAAACGCTCTCAGAAATCATTCACGAGACTCGTATGTCGCCGCTCACATCGTCAGAAGGGGTCTCCGCTCTCGATCGTCGAGCGTTCTTGGCTGGGTTGGCGAGCACAACGTTGCTGGCCGTCGGCTGCGGAGCAGACACGTATCAAGAGCGACTGACTCAAACGCGACGGTACTTCGAGTACCTCGACCAAGTGAATGTCGCGTTGAGCCGTGTTGCCAAGTTTGAAGGATTTGAGATCCGAGTTCCCAAGATCTTTGAGCAACTGATTCCTGCGGCAGTCCCCAATGAGGGTGAGGCTCCCAAGGAAGGCGAAGCGGCTCCTGAGCCACTTGCTCCCGATGTCGATCCCGTTCGGTTGGGATATTTTCCCAACGTGATGCCCGAAGGAATCATGGCCTCCTGGAAAGCAACCGTCCGCACGGAAGGTCCAGGACAATCGGAAGGGGAAGCTCCCGCTTACCTGCACCTGTTGAGCAATTGGGGACGCTGGATCGAAAGACAAAACAACATCGAAATTGATCCTCCGAAATACCTCGCCGACCTGACGAATCAAATTGCCAACGCTCTCAACTTACAGGCAGACACGTCAGACGCGCCGTGGGATTGGGAAATGATTCGAGGGCTTTCCCCGTTCGTCGCCAAGAAGAAGATCGAATCGATCACGATCGAACTCGTCGAGCACAATCCACCGCTGGAGATCCACTTCTACAAGACCGATGCCAAAGACGTGCAGTGTGCGCTGCTACTGATCCTCCCCAAAGCGATCGACCCGCGAGAAAAGATGGAAGGCCGGATCAAGCTCACTCTCGAAACGCTGAAGCTCCCCGGCTCACCCCCAGAAAAAGCCCCGGCAAAGGGCGCACCTGTGGGTGGCTTCTAGCCATCGTGAGAAAACTATCAGACGAAGTGCGTTGGTCTTCTTGCATCTCTGTTTTCTCCTGTTCGAATCGAAGGCATTGAACAGGAGGAAACGGAGCAAACAGAGATGCGTTACTTGATGACTTCGAGATCAAAGGCTGCGGCTTCAGGCTGAGGTCAGAATCCCGAAGAGCCTCCGTAGACAACTTCAAAAATGATTCGCACGACCTAGTTCTGCGTTAGACCGCACGCAATACGAATAGTGATAGGCCGCGTGTGGTCTATCACAGGAACGTCTGCCATCAAGTCCGTGACTGCATGCTTGATCTCTCGCCAAAGATGAGGCATTCTCCAGTCCAAATCCAAATGACGTCGCAATCGCCCTAACGTGATAGGCCGCGTGCGGCTCACTGAACTGTTCGGCGGCGGAAATGCTCATTCCTGAACTCATCGCGAGGTTGCACGAATTCATCGGGCGCGAAGCGTCCGTCGATGGGGTTCTATTGGTCGGGGCGGACTCGCGTGTGGTAGCAGACGCGGATAGGCCAGACCAAGCTTGCCTGTTGTTGCCGCACCCGCAGGTCAGTAACCGGCTCGTAAAAGTAGTGCCAGCCTGGGGCGGCGGACGTTATATTTATGTCGAGGACGCTACTGTCGTCGGCGTGCTGGCCAGCGACCCGCTTCGATTCGTCACCGTTCGCGCCGTCATAGTCCGACGCGACGGAAAGGTGTACGAGTTCGAGGACTTGGCATAGGCTCCACAGGCCGAAACGGGCGGTTCGTTCGAGTGGGTGTCGCGCCGCCGAACAAATCGCTCAAGCTGACCGCCGCCCGCGCGTCGGGGAGTGGAACCGAAGACTTCCTAGGCGGCGGCAGCTTAGCTCCGTCGTTCACCGAAAGCGAAAAGAAGTCCGTCTGGCGAGTC
>CAIJTL010000853.1 GCA_903823545.1 uncultured Planctomycetaceae bacterium | reverse complement strand
GGCTACGTTGCTGAAATTATTTTTTGATTGGTGGTTTAGCTTTTGCCTTGTTGTCCTTCGTAACCGGTTTCCACGACACGTCCAGATCGAGCTCCCACGGGTAATCGCCGTCGGTTCCGACACGTTTGATTTCGTGTGTTTGGGCTGTGAGCCCGTCACGACTGATCAACTTGGCGTTCAGGTTTTCAACGTCATCGCGATCTTTGGCAAAGCCTTTACCGCGAATGGCCCCCAGTGTTCCCGACGCTCCTTGTTGAGCATTCAGCTTGGTGACGTAAACGCGTTCGGTCCCTTCCATCGTTTGCGACAGTTCGCTCAAGCGATCAAGCCAGACAACTCTTTGATCAACCCACTTCTGAATCGTGTCTGCCGATTTCACGGACGGAGCCGACTTCTTCACGGTGTCGTCAAGTTCTTTGAATTTGGTTTTTTGGTTCGCGATCTCTTCTTGGAGTTCGCTCATCTGTGAGGCTCGCAATGACCACGCACCGGCAAACAGCAATAAGACGGACGCGGCCACCGCAGGAACAATGAACTTCCGCAGATCGCGCGGAGCAACCGCTTGCCGTGGATGTAAGAAGTCGAGTGACTCCGCCATCCGTTCGCTCTGCGACAGGAGCATTCCCACCGGGCCTGTGAAAAGTCCGTGTGACTGGACCTGTTCCAGTCCTGTCCCAATCAATCCGGGGGCAGTGAGTGGATCGACAACGCGAACATCGCAACCGAACCGTTTCGCAAACACGCTACTCAGTTCGCGATTCTCCGCCGCATCGCCCCACAACCACGCACGTGACAACGTCAACTCGGGATGTTGACGCTTCAACGCGACCAGGCTCCGGTTGACTTCGGCGACGACTGCCATCTGCTGGCGATCCGGTTCGACGGCGTCATCCGGCAAGCGGGCCGAGTGTGTCAACAACAACCCGCGCTGCCGCAGCAATGAAATCTCAACCATTTGCCCATGGCGAATGATTGCCAGTTCCACTGCGTTTGGATGAGCGAGGTCAGGCCGCTCTAAGCGAGCGAGCAATTCCACCATTGCTGGCCCGGTGAGACTGATACCGGCTAGCTCGCGACCTGTGCGAGATAAGACCAGTCGCAACGAATCAATGATCTCTCTGCCAACCATTGCGACGAGTACTTCACGACCGGCAACACCTTCGCGTCGTGGCAGCGGCAGAAAATCGAGCAACTGAGTTTCAAGCGGTCGTGTCGATTTCGCCGCGGCCTGAAATCGAACGACGTTCGGCAATTCACCATCAGTGACGTCTGGAACTTCGAGCACTCGCACGACGGCGTCTTCTCGCGGAATCGTCACTACGACACTCTTTGCCGTGAGGCCAAGTTCCACGAACTGTTCGTTCAACCAACCGCCTGCTGCCGGTGCATCCTCTGCCGGAGATTTTCCTTCGGGCCACGTGAGCGTGAATGCCTTTCGCACCCGTACACCCGCCTTGCTGACTTCGGCGTCGAGTCCGCAAACCTGCGTGTGTTCCCAATTCAATGCCAGTATGTCAGACATGTTTTTCTTGAGCAGACAGACGCCTGCTCCTTTCATCTCATCCAAGCGAATTCGAGAGCCAGCCGCGAAAGCCTGCTCGACCAAAGACGACACATCATCCGAGAGTCACCCAACCGAACACAAGTGGCCGCGCCAAACTTGTTGCACCGTTCAGACTTCATCTTCCATTAAGGCAGATGCTTCCGTGATGAGGCGTTTGAACAACATCACTTTCAAACGATGCACATCGTTTGCCACGGCATACTTTGAAAAAACGGCTCTCCGTCATTGCTGTTGACCAACACTGGTGAGCGGCAAGGCGGGATGATTCATGGGCATCCCATTGAGGAAACGACGTGCCGCACGCTAACCCGAAGCGCAAGTTTTGAAGTTGC
>CAIJTL010000852.1 GCA_903823545.1 uncultured Planctomycetaceae bacterium | reverse complement strand
CTTCGCCGCGTCGATGCGTGAGACCATCTCCATGATGTCTTTGAAGTATCGCGGCGTCGCGCTGATGAGCAGGCTGTTTGAGTTCGCCTCGGCCACGACGATGACTTGGCGTTCGAGTTGCTCGACATCGCTGATGAGGTCTTGGTTGCCGGAGTTGGCGAGATCGCGTTGACCTTGCAGGAACAAAGTGATTGCGTTCGCGACTTCTTGAGCAGGACTATTTTTCAGGCGATAGACCGAGCTTTCTCGTTTTCGCACATCGCTGGCGTCGAGTCGCAAGATGATTGCTTCGACAACGCTCAGGGCTTCGGCACCGCCGACAGCGATGATGCTGTTTGTGCGGATGTCGGTTGAGAACTTCAGCGGGATCAACTGGCTGCTGGCGTCTTCGGCTCCGGCGAGTTGCATGCCAAGTTGTTGCTGCTGTTGATTGCCCCCTCGTTGGCCTTGTCCCTGACCTTGTTGCTGTTGATTGAAGAGTTCGTTGAGCATCTTCACGACGGACGAAGCGTCGGCGTTCTTCAATGTGAAGTGCTTGATCTCGGCAACCATTGAAGAGGGTTTGTCGAAGCGGCGCACGAGGGCTTCGATCAAAGCGATGCTTTCTTCGGGTGCGGTCACGACCAAACTGTTTGTCCGCGAATCAGCATTGATGCGAATGTCTGACAAGACGCCGGTTTCGATCAGGCTCTCGCCGTTAGCGTCGTTTTCCAGGAATTGTAAAACGGCACTCTTTGCTTCACGTAGCTTTTGATCGACCTGACCTTGTGCGCCAGCGGCACCAAACGCTCCGGCACTTCCTCCCCCCGTTTGGTTATTTCGAACTTGCATTGGCGGACTGATCGCGCTCTGAATTGCGAGGTTCAGAATTTCTGCGATCTCGTCAGCAAGGGCGCTCTTCAATGGGATCAATTTGATCTTGCTCACCGATTCTGAACCGACTTTGTCGAGCTCATCAATCAGGCGGCGAACCTCTTCCAAATCACGCGGCTTGGCTTGCACGATGACGGAGTTCGTTCGCGAATCGGAAATCGCTTTGACTCGCCCACGCAGACCGCCAGTACTGCGTGATGACGATGCACCTTGCGGCTGTAGCTGTCCGGTCCCTCCCGTGGAGCTACCGCCGCTGAAAAAGTTTTCGACCGTTGTCAGCACTTGGCTGGCAACCGCGTAACGCAGCTTAAAGACCTCGAACTCATTCGTCGGATCAATCGGTTGATCGAGCTTTTCAATCAGCGCGTCAACGGTGTCGATGTCGTTCTGAGGTGCCAGAATCATGACCGCGTTCGGCTTACCAATCGCAATAACGGAAATCTGCTGCGTCACTTCTCGCTCACGGCCTCGCGAACGATTCAGCTTTTCGTAGACCGACGTCAGCAACTCGGACAGCGACTCACTATCGACGTGTTTCAAAGTACGGACATGAATGTCGGGACTCGAACCCGCCGAAAGCTTTTCGATCTGCTGAATGATACTCATGACCGCTTCGACGTCAGCCTCGTTACCACGCAAGATCAACACCCCGAGGTCATCGAGCGCCTCAACATTCACATCACCTTTCAATCCACCGACAACAGCCGGTGGATTCTTGGCATCATTCGCGCCGTTAGCGGCCTTCGACATCTCGCCATCATCATTCGCAGCGGGCTTTTTCCCGTTGTTCGCTGGTGTTTTGGACTTTGTATTTGTGCCGGACGGCTTCTGCGTGGCTTTCGACTTGGCCGTCCCCTTTTTCATCGTCGCTTTGGCTGCCGCCTCATCGGAGTCGAAATCTTCGCTGCCTGCGTTCTGGCCACGTTCCGCCAGTTGCTTTACCGCTGGACGAAGCTGTTGCGCCACTTCACGAACATTGTGGTTCGACGCAATCATCCGAACGCTGCGATCGTCGTCTCCCGTAGCCACATCCAGCTTCGAGATCAGCTTACGAACTCCCACAACTGCGGCGGGCGAACCATCGATGACCAACAAGCCGTTGTCGTGGTCAACACCGATCGTAAATCGCGGTCGTCTGGCGGCATCGTTTCCATTGCGACTGTCGGAGCGAACCGACTCGTACCATACGACGAATCCGGGCAACCCCTTCGGACCTTGCTCGACAAGTTCCGCCGTTTCGATAAACGCTTGGTAGAGCGACTTTGACACTTTGCGAGCCGACTGATGTTTCAGCGGCACTTCGACCAATTGCGGCTGTGTATTGCGTGGCTTGGCATCTCGTGACTTCGTATCACGAGCAGTTTCTTCCCGATCTTTTGAGTCTCGCGTCTGAGAGCTGCGAGCGGTTTTGCTGTTCGGCTTCGCTGCCGACTTGTCAATCACGGACTCAGCATCGTCTTCGTCATCGCTGTCATCGTCGTCATCCATGAAGCTGTTGTAAGACGCTTGTTGGATTCCGTTTTGTCTTGCCGTCTGCTTGGAGGACTTGCGAGTTGCGTCCGACGATCGCGACTTCGGAGCTTGTGGCGATTCGATGTCTGTGATCGCTTCATCGGCGTCATCCAATTGCTGAGTCGCATGCGCCACGTCGAGTACAGGGCGTTGATAGTCTTGTCGCGCATCGCGCAGAAAAACCAAATCCAGGAATTGCCCACGGTCCAGAATCCGGAAGCCCTTCGGTTCCAATTCACGATTCAGAATCCGGAGCGCTTCTGTGAGCGAATAGCGGTTCCAGTCGTTGCGCGAAAACCGGCCCGGCGGAACCTTGTCTATGAGCGGTGCTCGATTGCTCTGTTTGGCGAGGTCTTTGAGGACGTCGTCCCACGTCTTGCTAAAATAATTTAGCCTAATTTTCTTCTCGCCCAAACCGGCAGTCGCCGTTGCCGAATTGGTGTTGCTCGGAAGATTGTTCTCAGCAGTCGAATCAACAACGTTCGGAGCGGTCGGCTGCGCTGAGTTGGCCGTCTTCTTGCCGAAGAGTCGGACTTCCGCCAGCAGTTCGTCAGCCGCCAGAAAACCACACGCACCAGCGGCGGTGAGCATTAGCGCGGTCAATTGTCGTGAGCGTCGTCGATTCACGGCGGCCTCCTTGCCGTTGCCGTTGTGGTGTGAACTTTGACGATTCATCGAGCTTTTGCTTTTTGACGTCTAAGTTCCCCAAAAGCGCAGACTCTGCGCCTTCGGTCATGTCATCGTTATCGGCAAAGTTTCGCGCGCTGATGAAGAATTGCGTTAAATGAAGCCCGAATGAATACCCCATTTTGCCGAGTCTTCCCGATCGCTGAGGTTGCAACATTTGGCTTCCCTCGGTTTCGGGCTTCTCCTACGATCCTCCCGCACTTTGGTTCTCTAAAAACTCGTTTCACACAGACAAAAACAGGAGCAATTTGAAATGTCGGAGCAGAAGGCCACGAACATCACCGCGCACGCCCATTCGGTGAGTAAAGAAGAGCGATCAAAATTGATGGGACATAAGGGCTGCGTGCTGTGGTTCACCGGCTTGAGCGCTTGCGGCAAGAGCACAGTCGCAAATGCCGTTGATCGGAAACTGCACGACGCGGGAGTTCACACGACCGTTCTCGACGGCGACAACATCCGCTTTGGCTTGAACAAGAACCTCGGCTTTTCCGCCGAAGACCGAGCGGAAAACATCCGCCGAATCGGCGAAGTTGCCAAATTGTTCGCTGACGCTGGCGTCGTTGCCGCGACGGCGTTCATCTCGCCGTACCGTGCCGATCGCGACAAAGTCCGAGCACTGATGGGTTCCGGTGGGTTCGTCGAAATCTACGTCAACGCTTCGCTCGAAACCTGTGAAGCTCGCGACCCTAAGGGCTTGTACAAGAAGGCTCGCGCCGGAGAAATCAAAGGCTTCACCGGCATCGACGATCCGTATGAAGCACCAGAGAAAGCTGAGTTAGTTCTCGATGCCAACACGAAGGGCATTGATGAGTTGGCCAACGAAGTGGTCGCCTACTTGAAAGCGAACGGCTACATCTCGTAGTTACTGACCAGCGAAGTGATCCAAGCGCAAACCAAAGCCCCGGACAGCAGCCGTTGAGTGTTGCTGAGACCGGGGCTTTTTCGTTGCTAGTTGCGCGCGGTGCGCGAGCTGTGACTGAGCCCAGGGCAGGCCAGCTATTCGATATGGCCAAGAGCCAAGAAAAACTAACCCGAAGCGCCAGCGAGGGCGAATG
>CAIJTL010000851.1 GCA_903823545.1 uncultured Planctomycetaceae bacterium | reverse complement strand
GACTTTCTTTCTCGCTCCGGCCAAGGCTTCGGCACATTGGCGCTTGCGGCGATTCTTGCTCAAGACGAATCCACTCGCGCTTAGACGAACGGCGTTGGTCGTGGCGGCGTGCTCAAGGCGTTGCATCATCCGGCGAAAGCGAAGCGGGTCGTGCAGCTCTTCATGGGTGGGGCGGCTTCACATATCGACCTGTTCGATCACAAGCCGGAGTTGGAAAAGCATCACGGCGAGCCGTCGGACTTTGGCGAATATGTCGAGGCGTTTCAGAATGGGCTGGGGCCGTGGATGAAGTCGCCGTTTGCGTTTCAGAAGTACGGCGAGTGCGGCAAGGCGAACAGTGAGGTGGTCGCGCCGTTCCACGAGATCAGCCGAATGCTAAACCACGCTCCGGGTTCTGAATTGTCGTGGGGCACGTTTTCAACGTGCCTATTTTCAAGCGAAAGGAGCACGTTGGAAACGTGCTCCACGTGGATCAATCACAGCCTCTCCGTGTCGTGACCAACTCGTCACACCGTGCGATAAAAACTGCGTTGTGAACCTGCTCGATTACTCGCTCTTTCGTAAGCTCGGTTCGATCTCGTAAGCGCGTTCGATGTATTCGGCGGCTTCGGATGTTTGACCATCTGCACGGAGTTCTTTGGCTCGGTGGAGATAGGCTTTGGCGACTTGGAGGTCGAAACGCTTTGCCTTGCTGTAGTCTGCAATGGCGGCTACGAAGTTTCCCTTTTGGTAGTAGGCATCTCCACGAATTGAATACGCCTCAAAGTGCGGCTCGGACTTCAAGGCGCGCGTACAATCAGCAATCGCCTTGTCGTAGTCTTCTTGCGAGAGCCAATAGGCAGCGCGGCTGGAGTACGAGCGACCGTAGTCTTGGTTGGCTTTGATCGCCGCGTCGTAGCTGGCCAGTGCCACTTTCTGTTCGCCACCGGCAATGAGATGCTCGGCGAGTTCCACAAATTTGCCTGGGGCCTTGGGGTTGTTCGAGACGGTTCGGTTGAGTTCGTTGAACTTGTTCAGCCAAGCGACCTTCACGGCATCTGCTTGAGCCTCTTCATCACGTCCCAGCTTCAGCCAGCACTCGCGGCGTTCGAGATAAAACTTGGAGTTGTAGCGGTCGCGATTGATCGCCTGGCTAAAGTCAGCAGCCGCTTTCTCGTAATCCTTCAAATCGAAGTACGCCAAACCACGATTATTCAGGGCACTGACGTTGTCCGCATTGAGCTTCAACGCTTGCGTATAGTCGGCGAGCGCCTGCTTTGGCTTACCGTCGCGATAGTGCGTGAAGCCTCGATTGATCATCGCTTCGACGTACTTCGGATCAACGCTGAGGGCTTGCTCAAAATCGGCCATCGCTTGCTTCAGATCACCTTTAGAAAGCAACGCCAAGCCGCGATTGTTGAGTGCTTGCGAGTACTTCGGATTCAGCTCAATCGCCTTCGTAAAATCAGCAATCGCGAGATCAACTCGTTGTTGCGTCATCAGAAAAAAGCCGCGCGTATGTCGGAGCTTCGAGTCTTCCGGAGACAAGTCGATTGCCTGCGTGAAGTCATTCAATGCTGCTACTGCTTGGCCCGCATCAGCCAGCAAACTGGCGCGATGAAAGAACGCATCACTGCATTTCGGGTCGAGCTTGATCGCATCGTTCAATGTCTGCAATGCGGGCTGCCACTGACGTTGTTGCAACGATGCAACAGCCTTGTCGAGCAACGCCGTCACTTCCTTCGATGCGGATGATTTGGCCGAAGTCGCAGCCTTTTCCGGCGTTGTTGAGGTCTCGGAGCTTCCGCAACCACTGAGCGCCAAGCCGCTCAAACCCAAGCAAACAAAACCCGCGAACCGAAATTGTCGGCGCATGAGAATGACTCCCAGAACACCCGCTGAAAGGTGCTGCAATGTGGAAGGAACGGAAGGATTTTCGGCGGAGATCGCCGGAGATGTGTGAATTCAGGAGGGAGAGACTCGTCAGCATGAAACCAACGAACCTCGAAGGGGGGCGGCTTGTACTCACGAGCCAAGAAGTGAGTCAATGCCGTTCGATGGAGAGAATAGGGCGAGCTAATTTGCCTTGATGGAAGTGTGACGCAGAAAGACGAAAGAGAAATCGTGGTTTGGGTGAGACACGCACGTCTTGCCGTTGTTGGACCGGAGGGTGACAGAGAATCTGTCGGTGTCGCCCGCAACAACATCGTCGGCAACGACGAACCCCGTCGTCTCGACCGACGTCGAGATTTGGGACGGCAAGACGCGGTGCGGAGTTCGACGCAGTGATCAGCGTGCCGAGCATGTCTTGGTGCGCATGCAACGTGCCTTGGGAATGATCTTCGCCAGCAACGCCGTCCCGGCCAACACGAACGAAACGACTGTGGTGTTGGGCCTGTAAGAAATCCTGTGTCAACTCCTAGAAGCGGATAGTTCCCAAGCATCACTTTTTACGGAGGCTGACAGATGGATGCGGCATTGACGAAGAAGGCAGACGATTTAACGAAGGAGTTTGCGGGCCAGGCGACAACTGTTGTCAAGCAATCGCAAAGCAACTGTCGAGTTGACCGAACGAGAGAGACTCCGGCGTAAAGAGCAAGAGGACGACGAGCTTCGATCTAAACTGCAACGTATGCGTGCGATGATTTCTGACAATCAGACACAGTCGAACAAAGAAGTGAGGACATCGATCGTTAACCGAAATCAAGCCGCTCCAACTATCTGACAGGTCTCGGCATAGGCAACTCCCTCTAATCGGGTCTCTACTCAGCCATCTTCACCCAACGGCAATTGCAACGACCAACAATGCAAACCAACGAGCGCACAACCACAATCCAACAGCAATCCGACGTTTGAACGCCCGATTGTCACCAAGCGAGCGACCGCATCAAGATTCAAACCGTCATCTATTTTCGGACGATAGATGACTGCGGGCGGTAAGCTTACTTTCGTTTCAGGTTGAGTTGGTGATCGTCTTCAAATCTGCCCTGACCTCTTCATAAGTGGTTTTGAACTCAAGTGTCGTGGGATCGGGCGTTGTGTCTCGTATGGTGCAGGCGGTCGAATAGAGTTCTGGCCACCAATTGTGGTGTTGGGGTTGGCCTGGTTCGAGGTAGCGGCGCCAGTGGCTCATGACTTTGGACCAGCAGCGGTCTCCGTAGTCGAGGGCGGCGATGAGGTTGGGAAAGTCGGGGACGTACCATTCGCGACCGATTTGGGAATGCAGGACTTCGTCTGCCCAGTCGAAGTCTTGAAACAGTCTTGCGAGCGAAATCCCCGAAGCCTGAGCGACTTCCCATTCAAAGCGTTTGCCGTTGCGCGGCATCAGGCCTTGCTCGATGAAGAACAAAACCGCATGGCGTTCTTGTGGTGTGAGCTGTGTGTTGAGGTTCAACGACCACGTGAAGTTGATGGGTATTGTGGACCAGTCGATTCCTTGGTTGATGAAGCCAACCTCGCCAAGCATTGCGTGACGAGCTTCATCCCAAAGTTGTCGAGACATGTCGCGGTAAAACTTCCACGGCTTACCGGGCGTTTGATGGATGATGCTGGCCATCATTTCGGGAACGTCGATTTCTCGCGGCCGCTTGTAGAAGAGCATCAGCACTTTGTCTTGCGGAGCGAACCGCTCGTCATACAGAAACGCCTCCGGGTTCACGCCAGCGTTGTACGAATCG
>CAIJTL010000850.1 GCA_903823545.1 uncultured Planctomycetaceae bacterium | reverse complement strand
TGTCGTTGCAGATTCGTGATCTCGACAAAATCGCGATCCACAATGCGGAGATGTCCGACTCCCGCACGAGCCAGTGTCTCGGCCAAGACGGTCCCCAATGCGCCGCACCCGACAAGTAAAACTCGGCTGCTCTGTAGGCGACGCTGTCCTTCTTCGCCCAATTGAGCGAATCGCATCTGTCGCGCGTAACGATCGAGGTTTTCTGTCATGAAATAGAACGATCTCAAAACTCAGCAATCGCCATCAGACAATCGCGATGTCATTGACCCCACAGAAATGGATGGAGAAGACTTCGTGATGAAGAGTCCGGTGGCTGACGCCACCCGGCTCGCCATCGTAGTTTTCAATTCGCACTCTTCGCGAAGCGGCCAAGCGCCATCAGTGGGAAGTAGATTCGGTAGAGGTGGTACTTCAAATAAAAGACTTTCGGAAAACCGGTGCCGGTCCACATCGGTTCGTGCCACGTGCCGTCAGGCAGTTGAGTGCGAATGAGGTAATCGATCCCTCTGCGAGCCTCATCTGAATGCCCTTCGCCAGCAGCGATCAAGCCGAGCAACGCCCACGCGGTTTGTGAGGCGGTCGGTTCGCCTTGGCCTCGCAACGCAGGCTCTTCGTAAGTGCGAATCGTTTCGCCCCAGCCACCGCATCGCTGCTGTTTCCCTTTGAGCCACTCAACCGCTCTCCGAATGCGCGAGTCGGTCGTCGGAATGCCGATGCTCGTCAAACCGACCAAGACTTGCCACGTGCCATAGATGTAGTTGACTCCCCAGCGACCGTACCAACAGTGATCGTGCTCTTGTTTTGACCAAACGTAATTCAGCGCCTTTTCGATTGCCGGATGGTCGATCGCGACATTCAGTCCGGCAAACATCTCCACCATGCGAGCGGCGAGGTCGGCAGTGCTCGGATCGATCATCGCGTTGTGATCGGCAAACGGAACGCGTGTGAAAACCTCGCGCGTGTTGTCCCGATCGAACGCCCCCCAGCCGCCATCTTTCGACTGCATCGCCAAGATCCAGCGAGCACCGCGGTGAATGGCACTCAACATCGGGCTGATGTTCTGCACTTGAGCGACGGCATCTTCCGCATCGTGAGCTTTACCAGCGACAACCGCCGCGACATCTTTATCCGCTTCGTGCGGGCTCCATTCGTCGAGCAGGAAATCGGCAGACCAGTTGTATTCCGGAAGGCACTTACTCAACGCGATGCAAACCATGCCGGTGTCATCGACGTCGGGATAAAAGGCATTGCGAAACTCAAACGCCCAGCCAGCCGCTTCCGTTTTCTGATCACGCACAGCCCAGTCGCCACGACGACGAATCTCTTGCGACAACAACCAGCGAACGGACTGCTGAATCGCGGGATGCTCCGGCGGAACGTCTGCATCGCGCAGCGCGATCGTCGCAATGGCCGTGTCCCAAACCGGTGACTTGCAGGGCTGCAAGCGATCGCAGTCCCCTTCGGAAATTGTCAGCCGGTCGAGTTCGGTCAGTTGCGACTGAACTTCGGGCGAATCATCGGCATATCCCATGCAACGGAGTGCGACGATGCTCCAGATGATCGGCGGAAAGATGGCTCCTAAACCATCGCTGTCTTCAAATCGCTCAATGATCCACGCGGTCGCTTTGCGGATCGCACGCTGTCGCAATGGACGAATCTTCAAACGGTCAATGAACTTCAAAGCAGAGTCAACGTGGCGAAAAAAAGCTTCCCAATCGATGAGTGTCTTTTTCTGTAACGGGTCAAGTGCCGCGCACTTCGGCATGTGAGTCGGCAACTCTTCCGGCGATTTGACGAATATCTCGCGAATACTCTGCTCTGGCGGCACTGGAGTACACGGGCGGAAAGCCCACATCAAACTCAAAGGGACGATGATGGTTCGCGACCAGGCCGACATCTCATAGATATTGAACGGCATCCATTTTGGTAGAAGGATTACTTCTGGCGGGACAGCCGGGCACTGCTCGTAAGTCAAAACACCGAGCAGCGCGAGATAAAACCGCGTGAAACTGTTGACCTTTTCTGCACCACCGGCAGCCAAGATCGCTTTGCGTGCTCGCACCATGTGCTCGGCATCGGGAGAGTCTCCAACGATTTTCAGTGCGAAGTACGACTTCACCGAAGCGCTGATCTCTAACGGCCCGCCCGGAAAGATCGCCCAACCACCATCCGGAAGTTGCTGCTGGCGAATGTAGTTCGCACAGCGAATTGCCTTCTCAGATTTGGCTTGCCCCAGATGGGTCAGCAGCAGGATGTATTCGTTTTCGAGGATCG
>CAIJTL010000849.1 GCA_903823545.1 uncultured Planctomycetaceae bacterium | reverse complement strand
GGCTAAGTACGGCACCAGTCAAAACGAGCAGGCCCGCCGCAATACGAACTTGTCGTTCTAACGAGATCGCTTTCTTTCCACGGACGACGTCCAAGCCGGCTTGTTCACAAGTCATCGTTCCACCTTCGACGTTGATGACTTGAGCGATACCGCTCGCCAAGAGTTTTTCGCACGCTTGCTTGCCGCGGTTTCCCGATTTGCAGATCACATACAGCGGGGCAGTTGAGCGAGCCCGTGTGGCCTGAACTGCCTGAGGATTCAATGTTTCTAACGGCACGTTGCGAGCGAAGGAAACATGCGCTTCACGAAACTCAACGGGAGTTCGCACATCGATCAGGTCAACCTCGCGACCGCTTTGAAAGATTGCCTGCAATTCCTGGGGACTTACACTCTGCACGCTCATTGTGGGCTCCTTCGCTCAAAATGTTGAACACAAACGTTCGGAGCAGATGCCGTTCCGATATCTGCCCTTAACGACGAGTCCATAGATCGCTTCTGTGTGACCGGTTGCATGAAAAGCCGGTCCTCTTTTCCACGCTCAAATCGATCTTTAAGGCGCGATTTGAGGCTTCTCAAAATGCGGGGCGATCACATTGTGGTAGACGCTGAACCCTTCATTTCCGTTAATCGAGAACCCGAATCTTGTCATTAACCGCAGACGCGATGAGAGCGCATGATCGGCAGTCTCGCACGCCGCGACAAGTTCTGCTGCGAGGGACTCACCCTCCAGAATCTGCTGGCATGTGGCGGGCTGATTTCTGGATCAAAGAGTCATTCCTCAACGGGCACTTGGCGTCAGTGATGAGATCCAAGTTGACGAAATTCTGGCTGCTGGTGAGCACTTCAGCGCGTTGATAGTATGTTGCCCGACTTGCCGAGCGGGCGGCTCACTTCATCAGACAATTCACCTCACGCGAAGCTCATTATGCTGAAGACTCACGCAGTCGGGATCGACCTCGGCACGACCTATTCTTGTTTGTCTTATCTGAATGAACATGGCGAGCCCGTGACGCTCCCCAATCAAGAAGGAGAACTCTCGACGCCGTCCATCGTACTGTTTGACGGCAGCGAAGTGGTCGTCGGGACGGAGGCGTTACGGAACGCCGTCTTGCGACCGAATCATGTGGTCCAAAACGCCAAACGTTACATGGGCTCGGACAAAACTTGGACCATCGACAAGAAGGTTTACACGCCAGTTGATATCGGTGCGTTCGTGTTGCGAAAGCTGCTCTCTGCGGCAGAAGAGCAGATCGGAGAGATCAAGCAAGCGGTCATCACGGTTCCCGCACAGTTCAGCGATTGGCAGCGTCAGGCAACCGTCGAAGCAGGTTTCAAGGCGGGGCTCAAAACCGTCGACATCATCAATGAGCCGGTCGCAGCTGCGCTTTGTTACGTGCTCGGAACCGAAGGGCTTTGGTTCACGGAACTCGCGGAGGAACAGCGAATTTTGGTTTACGACCTCGGCGGTGGAACTTTCGATTTGTCGCTGGTGAAGTATCACAAAGATGAAGTGAAGGTCATTGCCAGCACCGGTGATTTGCACCTCGGTGGTATCGATTGGAACGAGACATTGCAGTTGGCAATTTGCGATCGTTTTGCTCGTGAGTTCGGAACGGACCCGCGCAAAGATCCAGAAAGTATGCAGCTTCTGGCGATGGCCGTTGAGAACACAAAACGGGGTCTGACCGTTCGCGAACGAGCGGCTCTAACTTGCTCTCACGGTGGACATCGCAAGGTCTATCAAATCGAGCAAAAAGACTTTGAAAAGCTGACAAAGCCGCTGCTGGATCGCACTATCTCGCTGACTCGCGATTTGCAGAAGGCATACACCTTTGGACTCAAGCCGAGCGACATCATCCTCACTACTGGTGGTTCATCGCGAATGCCGATGATCAAGAAGGCGCTCGGCGAGATCGGCTTCCGCACGCCGAACACGTCGTTGTCTCCCGATCAATCGATCTCGCACGGAGCGACCTATTACGCCGGAATGTTGCTGACGAACACCGAGTTCGCAAAGTCGATCCTCAGTGCCAAGGCGACCGAACGCCTCGCAAAGATCAAACAACGCAGCGTCAACGCGAGAGCCCTCGGCATTCTGGTTCGCGATTCGGACACGAAGGGACGAGTTCCGCATTACTTGATACCAGCAAACAGCGAGCTGCCGACGTCGATCTCTCAAACGTTCGGAACAGTCGTCCCCAATCAGAAGCGAGTCCACTTGCACATCGTCGAAAGCGGCACGATCGCCGATCAGCACTACGCAGAACTGGGAACGTGCATCGTCGACAACTTGCCGCCGAAACTGCCGGAGAACTCGTTAATCGAAGTGACGATCGCTTACAACGAACAAGCTCGCGTGCTCGTGACCGCTCGCGATGTGACGAGCGGCAAGCAGGCGCAAACCGTCATCGTGCGACAAGAAAACGTGCTGACAAAGCCCGCATCCACGAAGGTGGTTCAAGCAGAAGATGATTCCCAAGTTGAATGGCGATCATCGTCAATTCAACAAAAGGAGACTCAGCGGACCAAGAGCGCCGCTACGGCATCTAAGTCGGCGCCAGCAAAAATTCCTGCGGTTGCGGCAAAACCAGTATCAACGCGACCAACTAACGCACCTCAAACAACAGCCGCTCCACGAACACCGACGACTGGCGCTGGTGCAAGTAAATCCGCTGTGGATCAACGTCCCGCAACAACCCCGCAACGCCCCAGTGCCGCAGGTCAAAAATCGGTCATCAGTTCGTCTCGATTGGAAGATTCGAGCCAACCAATTCCGCTCTGCAATAAGTGTGGCGAACCATTGAACGCCAAGGGGGCATGCACCGCGTGTGGATGGTCCGCTGCATCGACGAAAAGACCAGCCACTGTTCAGCAATCTCCGGCACCGAAAGTCAGTCGAGCTCCCGCAGCGGTCGCTCCCAAACCCGCCGCGTCACGACCTCCTCAACCAACAGCCTCCCCGGCAACTCGAAAGCTTGCTCCACCTACAAAACCGACTCTTCCCAGGAAGCCTGCTGTTGAGGATGACGAATTGCTCAACATGGCCTTATCGTCGATCAACAAACCGTTGAGGTCAGATCCGCCTCGTCCAACCGCCGGTGGAAGCGTCCCACCCAAGAAGCCGATCCCGAAAGCAATGAAGCAAGGTGAAGACGAGTTCTGGCGCGAGGAAACGTAACACATTGACGAGGTATCGTTCTTGATTGGGCTGACGCACGAAACATGCTGAAGATTGCAGGGGTTGGCTAATATCCTGCGGCACGTTGAGATCGTCACACCAATTCTCGCACCGACCTTTCATTGCAGTGTTTTGTCGTGAGTTCCGAGCGCAATTAACGTAAACGTCGAAGTATTTCACAAAGGTTTCCCCATGCGAATTGACCGAATTGAACTGTTCCACGTTGCGATGCCGTTGATCTATCCGTGGCGGACGGCCTATGGCGAAGACGCCACGATTGATTCCGTCTTGTGTCGCGTGGTCAGCGGTTCGGTCGAAGCGTGGGGCGAGAGCACTCCGTTTGCTGCGCCGTGCTACAGCCCGGAATTTGCTAACGGCATCTTCACGCTCTGTCGCGATTGGCTCGCACCGCAAATCATCGGGCAAGAGATTTCGTCCGGTGCCGAGCTGCAACAAAAGTTGTCGATCTTCAAAGGGAACCCGTTTGCGAAGGCAATCCTCGATAACTCGTGGTGGACCTTACAGAGTCGCATCGCAAATAAGCCGCTGCATCAACTCATCGGTGCGACTCGCGATGAAGTCTGTGTCGGTGCCGACTTCGGCGTAATGGATAGCCTTGATGAATTGCTTGACGGTGTTGGCAAAGCAGTTGCCGACGGTTTCCCTCGTATCAAGTTGAAGTTTCGCCCAGGCTGGGATCTACCGATGCTCAGCGCAGTCAGGAAACAGCATCCCAATCATCCGATTCACATCGACTGCAACAGCGGTTATCGCATCAGCGACCTGAATCTTTTCCGACAGGCAGACGAGTACGGCCTCGCGATGTACGAGCAGCCGCTGCCGCATGACGACGTCGTCGATCATGCGGAATTGCAGCGACAGGTGAAGACCCCCGTCTGTCTCGACGAGAGTGTTTACAACGTGCGGCAAGCGGAACTCGCGATTCGCCTCAAGAGCTGCCGCTTCGTGAACATCAAGCCGAGTCGTGTTGGCGGTCTCACGAATGCAATCGCCATTCACAACATCTGCCAAGCGGCGGGAATTCCGTGTTGGGTTGGCGGCATGCTGGAAAGTGCCGTTGGGGCAAACCTCTGTGTGGCTCTCGCGATGCTCGACAACTTCACGTACCCCGCCGACATCTTCCCCAGCAGCCGCTTCTACCGCGAAGACCTCGGCACTCCGCCGCTCGAGCTAATCCGCCTTGCTGATGGAGTACCTGGCGTCCGAGCAACACAGCAACTTCCTGATCCACATCCCGATCGATTGAAACGGCTGACGGTGCAACACGCAGTATTGCCCGCCTCGTAACCTGTAGTGTCAGCCACGGATGCCTTACTCATCGTTACTTCATGAAAAAGTCTGACGGACCTTTGCATGTGTAGTATGGGTAGACAACCACTCCCGCTGGTTGGTTTTCAGCTGGGTACGACAAATTCTTGGGCTGCTTGTAGTCGTACGTGTGATGGTGCTTTGGAACCCAAAAGTTCTCCGGGGCACATTGAGGACATTGCGCCCCATTGGGATGGCAATGAACCGGAGGGCAACCGTTTCCTTCAAATCCAGCAGGCCCATCGTAATACATTGGTCCGGGAGCTGGCCCAGGAAACTGAGCCGATTGTGGCTGACCATATGGGCCGGGATTCTGTCCGCGAACGATAGGGCGGCTACTTTGGCAACCAACCATCGCAGACACTAACCCAAGCACCATCACGGTTTGGACGAATCTCAAAATCATGTCTCGCTCCCTGTGGCAAATTGGCTTCGTGGCTCAACGAAGCATTTATCGGCCAGCTCAGGCGATAGAATTCGGAGATTCAGCATTCCCGGAAAAGTCGACCCAGTCCGCAGAATTCATCGATCTTGCAGCACTTCCCTAGTCCAGATAGAGTCCGATTGAGTTCGCCGCCACCGATCTTATTGGTGCGAAAGTTCTCGCAACAGTAGTCTGGCAGACGGGTTGCTGCATGGCGACAGGCTGTAAAAAATTAGTTCAAAGGATGGATTCGATATGTTCGTTGCTGCTTCGACTCGCTGCTTTTCTGACAAAGGGTTCGCCGAAGCCTGTCATTTGCTCACAGATCTTGAGTACGACAAGGTAGAGCTTTGGTTCGACGACAACAGCCAGCATCTGCGGCCAACAGATGTGCTCGCCAACATTGACGGCTTCTTTGGCCAATACCGAGAAACAACACGATTGACTCCGGTCGCGTTCACGCTCGAGCACGACGTGCCAGCCAACGTCCTCCATGAAATGTGTAAGCTCGCGAAGTTGATGCGAGTCGCTCAAATCACCGTTCCGTCGTCACCTCTTGGAACGCCGTTCAATGAAGAAATCGATCGTCTGCGAAATTTCGTTCGCCTGGCCAATCAAGAAACGATCCGACTTTCGATCAAAACAAAGACGGGCACACTGACAGAGGATCCACGAACTGCGGTTGAGCTTTGTCATTCTGTCAAAGGGTTGGGGCTAACACTCGACCCAAGTTACTACCTCTGTGGTCCGCACAACGCGAGAGGTATCGACACGCTCACACCGCACGTCTATCACGTCCAGCTTCGCGACAGCTCACCAACTCAACTGCAAGTGCAAATTGGATTGGGTGAAGTGGACTACACTCGTTTGATTGCTCAACTGCGAAAAGAAAACTACGACCGAGTCCTCTCTGTCGAACTATTGCCCGAATTGTACGACGCAGACATCAACCGGTTATTGGAGATGCGAAAGCTGCGAATGCTTTTGGAAACGTTGCTGTAAAGCTTGCATGCGTTCGAACCCGTGCTCCGATCTGGCGAGTGACAGAATCTCGTTCTTAACATTCGTGCGGATCGTCTCTAAGAAGCAAGCGGAGGTATGAACGGCGTTCGGATTTTCCGAGACCGAGTTCACGAGACAGCTCAAACAAGCACTCGCGTGCAGCATCGCGGCCTGTTTCGTCGGTGATGGTTTCGAGTTCGGCGAACCAGCCGAGTCCGTGAACTTCGTCGAGCACGATTTCAACTTCGTGTCCCTGCCGCGACAAATGAAATGGCGTGCGACGCTTTACCACTTCACCGACAGGGCGAAAGCCAAGTGAGGTCATCATGTCGAGCAACTGTGCTGCCGTCGTTGGTCCTGATGCGGCTGCGACTTCAATCTCGCGGCGTGTTTTCGTTTCGGTATCAATGACCGGGCCTTTGTAGGTCAGATAGTTTTGCTCGCCGACGTGTCGGAGCCGAAAAACTTCGTCGGTCTGCACGAAATCTCGCGACGGGTGAGCGAGATAAAGATCACGCTGATCGAGCGGCTCATGGGCGATCGCACCGAATTGTGTGATTCGTTCTCGCAATGAATCGAGATCCGCAGCCGTGGGGAGCGGAAACTTCATTTCGACTTCGTAACTCATGACGATCTGGTGCTCTCGTTACTAGCCGCTGCCGCTTGCGCCGCTGCGAGTTCGTTAGCGAGCAATTCCAGATAGTCCCAGGTGAATAGGCCTGTGTCGTGCCGATCGTTCCAGACAATCTTCAACGCGTAGTTTCCGGAAAAGCGAACGTCCGTTGGAGCAATAGCCACCGGAACGTCGGCGATGTCAACGACTCGAACTCCGGTAAACTCATCAACACAACTCGCACAGGGGCAACGTCCACGCAGAAAGCGATACGGTAATCGATAGGTTGCGTGAGGCCATTGTAGTTCTAGCAGCCCCGCTTGTTGTCGAGCTTTGATACTGGTTGGAGGTGATGCCATGCTTAAAGTTACTTTGTCAGAAAGAAATTTGGTCCAGAGTGATGTGGCTTCAACGGTTGTCAAAAACCAATGGAATTGCAGTCCGCTGCGATTTAGCTAGTCGAGCCCGTTGTGCTTGATTTTTTCCCAATAGGAATCAAACGCTTTCGAATTGAATTTTGGATCGTTGTCGGCATCGTGGCATGTAACGCAGTGATTCTTCTTAGCCTCTTCAAGTGTCAGACGGACTTCTTTTCGGGCCGCTTCTTTTTCGCCAGCATCAATGAGCTGAATATGTTTGCTGCCCGGACCGTGACAATTCTCGCAACCGTTGTGCAAAAGCAGCGGTGTCTTTTCTTTGCTTTCGAAACCGGTCGAATATCGCAATACATCTTGCGGGTGCCAGCCGGTCGTGTGGCAAGAGAGGCACTCGGGATCGTAAATACGAGAGACCCAGCGATCCTTCAATTCGGGCCGCCCCTTGATCAGGCTGTCGTAGGCATGTGCGTGGTCGGACTTTTCCCAAACCTCATAAGCCTTCGTGTGACAATCTCGGCAAGCTTTCGAGCCGACAAAGTTTGAGCCGCTCGAATGTTTAATTGGCGGTTCAGCTTCGGCTAACTGAGATCCCTTGAGCAGGTCTTGATAAAGCCGCATGTGATCGATCATCTTCGGCGAATCTTGAAATCGTTCGGGGGTGAGTTTGATCAGTTCAAACTTGACGCGATCTTTCGACTCCTCTGGAAAGAAGCCGACAACGCCGGTGAACTTCCCCTTGTGTCCGACTTGGACGAAAAGCGTCTTCCCAATCTTTTGGGGGTTTCCGAATTCAGGTTCTTCGGCACCGCCACTCGAAAGGACAACGTCAAACTGAGGAAACTTGGTGGCCAACGTTTTCCCTTCGGCGAGCGTTCCGTATGAAAGTAGAACAAGTAGGTCGGGCTTCTGTGCTTGAAGATCTTTCAAAACCGCAGGCAACGCAGTCTCCGGGTCGTCGATCGTGATGTCTGTGTTGGCTCCATCAGGAGTGACTTCTTTGCGAAAGCTCGTTCCAATGACGGATGTGACACCGACCTTGATTGATCCAAGCGCCATTGTTTTTGATCGCAGTGGAGTTCCGATTTCCGGTGAAGCGAACAGCGTGACGTTGGCAGACACGAATGCGAGCGAATCGAGAGGTCTTTTTTCATCCGGTTGGTGAAATGCGAGTAAGTCCGCGGCACCGAGTTTCAATTCTTCCGGGCCGAGATTAAGCACGCTGTATCGCATGTCTTTCATGGCAGCGATCATGGATTGGAATTTCAGCTTTGATTGCGCTCGACTGCGATTGACCGTTCCGCCCAAATCGAGGCTTGTCAGCGGCCAGCCTTTTGCCTGGATTAGTTTGATCAAATCATGACGACGCGCAAAGCCGCCGGATTGATGCTCGGCACACCCGCATGGCTCGATGTAGCCACGTTGCTCACCGGATAAGACCAATACGGCTGCCGGTTTCTTCCAGCCGTCAAACATCGGTTTTTCAGCGGGCTTCTGTTTTGTCGCTAACGCGGATGGCTTGGCCTCTTCCGGCTTGGTGCTGTCGTTCTGAGCGGAAGCGAGAACACAGACTGTGAGCCAGAATGCACTCGCGACGATTCCCTGTCGGACACGATCCATCATGCCATTCCTTGTTGGTCAATTTGACGCCGGAGAAAACTAATCTTTGAAAGAAGCCATTTCGATTTCGAGCCTGATTTCTTTCGCTTCCGGATGGTTCGTGGTCAATGTGATCTTGCCTCGGTTCTGAGCCCCCAGTGAAACAGGGGCAGAACCGGCGGGAACTTCCAAAAGCAAATCGAACTTTTCTCGACCGGCACCTTGGAACTTCGTGTCTTTGGTCAGTTCATACTTGATGACAGGCGGATCAATTTTCGCCTCTTCGATTTTGAAGTCCTGCGATTCCTTCTCCTTCTTGACGAAGAGCATCATCCGAATCTTCTTTCCTTCCTTGGCCGGAAATCGTCCGAGCCTCAGCAGCGATTCTTCAACCGACCATGCTGCTCCAGTGGTTGCGAGAATTTGAATCGGGCCAGCACGATGCCCACTAAAGATGATTCGATTTTCCGGTATGTTTGGGAGGTCGGTGCCGATGACTAGGAATTCACGAATCGTCCCGATTGGGAACCCAGGTAGAAAACTGACTTCGATTTCATAACCACATTTTGCAGTCGGTTTTTTGCCAGCAAGGCTGTCCTCTTCGGCCAGTTCCTCGGAGGCGTGGTCATGGTCTTTATGGTCGTGCCCTTCGTGTGCATCACTTTTGGGCTTTACGGGATTCGCCGCCGCAGCCATTTGGCGTCGGTTTTCTTCTTCAGCGGCAACTGCCGCTGGATCAGGCGTATTGATTTTCTCAATCTCTTCTGCAGTCAACGAACGCGACTTGGCCTCCATCAGATTTGGGTTTGAGGGTTCGAGCTTTGTGATGGCGAACGAGTTGGAGATTTCGGAATGAACGGTGAACTTCTTGACGTTCGGTTTACCTTCAACGAGCGTGCCGATGAGTATTTCCGCACTGGGTTTGATGACAAATTGCTGGCCGATAAGCCCCTGGACTCGAAACGTTAATGAGTCGTGCTTGGGATCATTGGTGCGGACCTTGGCGTAATGTTGAAACTGGGCGTTGGGGACTTTGATCTTCCACGTCAATGTAATGGTGGTTTCTTCACCGGGCTGTAAGCCATTTTTAGAAAGCGTTCCCAGCGTGCATTGGCACGAGTGGTCTTCTTTCCGAGCGACCAACTCCAACGGGGCTTCACCCTCATTGCGGATCGTGAAGGTGTGCTCTCCTTCGCCGCCAAGTTCCATCGTGCCGAAGTTATGAACCAGCGTTCCTTTGACGACCGCTTTCGGAAGCGGTCCCTCTTTGACGACTTGCGGGATGGGACTAGGACTTTCCTGTTTTGCCTTCTCTCCCGGCACAAGGCTTTGCTGGCGAAAGTGAGTGAGCAATCCACCCGCGACGACAACCAAAAAGAGGCTTAATCCGAGGACGCGAAAATTCATGGTTTCACCGTGATAAAACTTGTGGCCGACGAAAACAAATCAAGAAGAAACTAATAATCAAAGATGTATCAACTAGTAACCAGTTAGCTCAAAAAAGTCTGCTCGCAATCGCCATGCCCGGGTATTGTGATGGCCGCATCTGCGAGGGTCAATTCGCCATGTCGAGCATCGGTGACGCGATAAGTTCCAGTCGCTTTCTCGTCTTGCCATCTAAATATTTGTCGCTGTGCTCCGCTCGATGATTCACGTCGTCCTGTGCTAGAGCGCGGAGAGCCGCCGCTTGTGCATTGCCAACTTGTCCTGCCCCCTTCAGTGACAAAGCCCATTCCGAGAGGAGTCCAGCGTGATGCGGATAACGTTTGACGGCCGCATCGAACGCGGTCACCGCACGCACTGCATCGCTTGGATGTTGAGTCTTCTCGAAGCGAGTCAGCCAGAGTTGTCCATGGCTGCGGTATGGATGCGGCGAAAACGGAAGTCGGTCGATCAGTGCCTGTTGATGACGATCTGCCTCTTCGTAGTCGGCGACTTTTTGCGTTTGATTGGCAAGCGGAATCGAGAGGCTCGCAGTTCGTTCGAGCGGCTCCAACGAAAATCGATCCGCCGCGGCGGCTTTCGCGTAATTCGCGATTGCGACCTCGAAGTTTCGGTGTTCCAGCCACGCTGTATCTCCCAACTCAAGTGCAGTCCGACAAGTCAATTCCGGCAAAGTCCCGGTCAACAGGCATAGCCCGGAAGCAAGAATCGCTGCCCCAAGAACTCCAATCGCCACCGGCTCGGTCCATACGTACTTTCCGAACGATCTGCTGGAGGAAGTTTCGCCGTCGAGTTTGCCCGAAGAATTAGAGTCTGCCAGATTCGGAGACTCTGATTTGGTGCTTTCAATCGCGACCTCTTGATTGGAATCGGAGAGTGCCGAACGCAAGATCCAAACCAATAGCAACAATTGAACGATTGCAGGCATCGCAATCCCACCTGCTCCCAACAAATGTACGAGCAACGCAATGTTGGCCGCTTCCAAGGCATAAGCAATCGCCGTCGGGCGAACTTGAACGAGGCGATCGGATTCTTGTGTTTGTCGTTCCCAGACGACCTGCCCCAACCAAATCAGCCACCATATTCCGCCGAGCCACCACAAACGCTCGTCGAGTCCAAATCCAAGGAACTCTGTTCCGATCGCAGCCAGCGGAAACGCCAGCCCCGCACCCCACACAGCGGCTGATGTCAAACGATGTTCCGATTGCTTTTGCCGAACGTCGTCACTCACTTCGTGATCGCATTGATGAGTCGTCCAAGTCCGAACCATCAACATCACGCAAGCGACTAAACCGCTCAGTCCAAGCAATCCTGCGTTGGCCCAAACATCCAAGATCATGTTGTGTGGGTCAGCGATCTCTTCGCTCGATTCCGGCAACTTGTGAGCGAGGTAGTAATCTCGAAAGTTTGCTGGCCCGGTTCCGAACCAAATATGTTCACGGATTGTCGACCATGTCCCTTGCCAGAATTCCAAGCGATAGCGAAGCGACTTCGATGACTCTGACAAGACTTTGATGTCCAGCCCACCGCTCAATGCTGCCGCCCCAATTGCGGTTCCAAAGATCACCGCACCAACGAGGCTCAATCGAATGATCGCCCCTTTGGAAATCGGCACAGTGCGTCGTTCTATCAACCAGCGGCAGCCCCACCAGAAAAAGCCAGCGACCAAGCCGCACATTGCCGTTCGGCATTTAGACAAGATAAGGCAGAAACCAATCACGCCAACAAACAACCAAAGCGGCACATTGCGAAAGCGAGTATTGAGAGTTGGCTCTGCTTCGCGATCGGCTTCTTTGGGCCGGCCACGATTGTTTGCTCGCGTTCCGCGAACTCCCATAACGCTCTCGAGCGCGACCAACACTAACACCAACAACAACCCCGCAAACGAATTTGCCAGGGCGAATAATCCCAGTGGCTCGCTGCTCCCTTTCAGGCGACTGTCCCACATCTTCCGTGCCGACTCGTCGAGTGGAATCCCCTGTCGTGACATCTCACTCTGCAACTGTGCGAGTCGTTGTGATTCAGACGCAGTCAGGGTTCGAGTTTCGTCGCCGCCTTTCGATGTTGTCATTTCGTTGACTTCACCGATCATGCGGTCGTACTCGCGAACCATCTGCGGATACCAGACGTAATGCTGGTACATCCCGTAGCCCGCCAGCATGGCACCGGTGAGAGTTAACCCCAGGCAAACTTCACGCACAATTCGAGCGGACTTCAGTTCTTGTCGGATGAGCCAAATGAGTACTCCCGATCCAATCCACTCCCAAGCCAGATTGATGGCACCACGTTGATTGCCAACAGTGAAGACGACACACAATGCGGAGACCACTTGACCTGCAACCAACAGACCAATGGATGCATCAATGCCGTCGATGCGATTGATCGACTCGCCTGTTCGCCACAACCAAGCGATTCGCCCGACTGCGGTGAGCAAAACCAATTGCACGATCCATAGAGTCATTCCTTGGGCAGCAGCTTCCGTTGGAATCAGCCATCGAGAAATCAGTAACGCGACCAACCAAGCCAACATTGGACCGGCTCGTCTGTAAGATTCGTCGTTCGCAATCGATTCAACGCGACACTTTGTGTGGTCACCAGAGCGATTGCTGGTCGAGACGTTTGCCTTTGGTTTGCGAGCCATCGCTCAGCTCCCTGCCTGTTGGCCCGACTGTTCGGCGGCTGGAGGTGTGACGATGGTTGCCGGAGTCATTACCGGCATCGCCGACGAAGTTTTTTCACGGCGGTCTCGCCCGACCGTTTCTAAGATGGCGACGATTGCCAGTACGCACAAAATGAGTGCGACGACCAACCAAGCTCCTGACCAATCACTGACTCGATAAAGCAGCAGAGCGCCAAGCCCCGTTGTTAAGGTCGCGAGATGCACCGTCAACACGGCATGTTTTTGCTTGAGACCAAGCTGGACCAATCGATGCGAGAAGTGGCTCTTATCCGGCTTGAATGGACTGCGGCCTTCGAGCAACCGAATGATCAACACCGACGCGAAGTCATACAGCGGCACGGCTAACACGCACAGCGGAGCAAGGATCACATGCCGACCATGTTGATGAGCACCGCCGTATTCAAAGAACGTTCCCAGGACCACCATTGAGGCGATCAACAATCCAATGAAGTAACTCCCCGTGTCGCCCATGAAGATTTTCGCGGGAGGCCAGTTGTGACACAAAAAACCCATCAACGAGCCGGACAATACCAACAGCACACCTGCCACCAGCCATCTTGGTTCCGACAATGACGTCAGCATGATCGTGGCGAAAATCAGCGAGGCAATCAGGGCGATTCCAGATGACAACCCATCCATGTTGTCGAGGAAGTTGAACGAGTTGATCAGCACGATGAGCCACAGCACGCTGATGAGAAACTCCAGCCATGCGATTCCAAGGAATGCTGTCGCCTGCACTCCCGCTGATACCAACGCCCCCGCCACACAAAACTGAATCGCCAATCGCGGCTTCCACGGCAGGTCAACCAAGTCATCAATCAATCCCATGATCGACAACACCGTTCCGCCAGCGAGTACCGCCCACATTTGGCCCGATCGATAAATCACTCCATCCAAATGCCGCACCAATTCAGGTGGGATCCACTCGCTGGGTAAAGTTCCCACATGCACCAACCATGCGATGAGCTGCACCATCGCCAGCGGCAACACCACTCCCATCCAAATTCCGATCCCGCCTCCCAAAGAGGTCGGCGCCTTATGCACCTTCCTCGCAGCGGGTTGATCAATCAGACCAATCTTCGGCGACAGCACGCGCATCGCTCCGGTCGTCAAAACCGAAACGACAAACGCCGGAACAACACACGCCAACACAAAAAAAATCATTCGCTTCCCTTGGCCGATCTCCGAAACACTGGCCTCAATCAAACGACAAAGGTAACCGGAAGATGGCCGCAGGCTAAGAATACAGATAACGCTCCCACCGCCACTCAGGTTGGCCGCCTTTTTCGGGGAATTTCTGAATCAGACGCGAAACAACTTCGAAGCTCCAAATCTAATTCCGGTTAAACCTGCATGTTCGATTGCACTTCGTAATCGCTGACTGATAAAGAAATAACTAAACCGAATAGGCCAATAAATCGGGAGTACATCCAACTCCGCAATGGCAGAATTCGAGCGAATTGTATGTTCGGCTTCAGCAATCGACATCGTCTCGCTGATGTTGTTCATTGATTGTGGAAGATGCAACCACACATACCCATCAATTCGACGGCCACATTGCACCACCGGCAGTCGGTAAATCCGATGGGTTGGCAGACCATGTGACGACAGCAATGCCATGAAACGGTGGCTAATAAGCCAGCCGTAATTTGG
>CAIJTL010000848.1 GCA_903823545.1 uncultured Planctomycetaceae bacterium | reverse complement strand
CATTTTCGTTTGTCGAACGGGTCGGGACGGAGTCCCAACCTACGGGACGAACCGGTCGTTCGTAGGTCTGCTCCGCAAATGCTCCCTTGCACCAGTAAAGAAATCCGTCGGGGCCGAGATATGGGCCGTGCAAATCGTTCGCGCAACCAGTGAGCGTGTTCCCTTTGAACCATTCCTCGCGCTTGTCGGCCACGCCATCGCCGTCGGTATCGGTCAGCTTCCAGATGCTCGGCGGAGCGGCCACATACAGCGAGCCGTCGTGCCACAGCGTTCCCTCCGGAAACATCAGTTTGTCGGCGAAGACAGTGCTCTTGTCGAACTTGCCGTCGCCGTCGGTGTCTTCCAGGCGGACGACTCGATGCGGCTTGTCGATGAGCTGCTTGGCCGACGGATCGTTCGTGCCGGAAGAGTCGGAAACATACAGCCGCCCTTCTTCATCAAAGCTGGCGGTAATCGGCCGATCGACCAGCGGCGGCCCAGCGACGAGTTCAATCGTGAAACCTTCCGGCAACGAAAAGACATGCCCGTTGAGCGGCACTTCGATCCGCTTGATTTCGGTTTTCGCCGTTGCGTTTGGCTCGCTCTTGGCCGGTTTGTCAGCCTCTTTTTCTGTCGCAACAGCTAGCTCTTTGGCATTTGGCGAGGATGTCACCACGAAGAATGCAACGACACAAATCAAACTCAGAATCAGCGAGGCGATTAGCGAACGTGGTTGCGACATCGTGCCATCCTGTCAGAGGAGGATTCATCGTCAGAGGTCTGAAGTCGCACGATATCGAGAAGCGTCTCGTTTGCCAGCGAGACGCGCCTGTACGTGGCCATCACAGCGGTGCTTTCCACAAAAGTCTCAAAAAATTGACAAGACTTGGCGCGTCATCGCGAAGAACTCCAGTTGAGGCCATTTGAGCCTGCGATTTTTCTTTGGCTTGAGTGAATGGGAGACCGGCGATGATCAAGCAAGCGATTTACGGTGTGGCGACTGTCGGAGCCTTGGCCAGCTTCGTGTTTGGACGAGACGTGGTGAGTTACGCTCGGACCTGGGGAAGTTCGGTGCGGCAGACGGTGAAGCGGGAAGTCCCGCTCGATTTTGAAGTGGCGCGGGCTCGTGAGCTGGTCGAGCAACTCATTCCCGATATCCGCAATTGCATGCACGTCATCGCCGAACAAGAGGTTGACGTGGAAAACCTCACTGGCGAATTGGCTCGCAAAGAGGGTGATCTCGCGACACAGAAAGAGGTCATCCTGTCGCGGCAAACAGAACTAAAGTCGGGCCAAGCCAGCTACCCGATCGCCGGACAAACTTATTCCGCCGACCAAATCCGTACCGATTTGGCGAAGCGGTTCGACCGGTTCAAAGTTGCTGAGGAAACGCAAAAGAAAGAGAAGCAGGTTCTAGAGGCTCGGCAAAAAGCTCTGACCGCGAATCGCGAAAAGTTGGACAACATGCTGGCCGCGAAAACGGATCTCGAACTGCAACTGGAACAGCTCGAAGCCCGCCTGAAGATGGTCCAAGCTGCTGAGACAATCAGCACCGTCAGCATCGACGACAGCCAACTGACTCGAACGAAGAAGCTGATTCGCGAACTCAATAAGCAACTGGATGTCCGCGAAAAAGTGATGGCGACCGATGGCAAGTTGACCGACCTGATTCCCGCGACGACGAAGAGTGCAGCACCGAAAGACCTCGAAGCTCAAATCGAAGCTCACTTCAGCCCAAAGGCCGAAGCGTCAGACTCGAAGCCGGAGCAGAAGGTCGTCAAGCTGGATGCTCTGAGACCGTGAAGTAAGTACGTCGCAGTCGGAGTTTTGAATTTGGTCGAATCAGATTGGCCTCGTCGTGAAAAACAATACTGTCGGCATGATTCTGTTGGTAAGTGCGGGGCTCTGTTGTACCCTCGGCATGATTACGGCCAAGCTCGCCTTCGCGTTCCAAATGGGAATGTTGCATCTCGGCAAGGGTGGCATTTATCCGCAGTCACCAGAGTTGGGCTGGGAAATCGCGATTGCCTCAATGGTGATGGCAGCGGCGGGATTGAAGATGTTGTTTCGTCCGAACGCACTGGAATAGCACGCCAATGAAACCGGCGAGCGTGGCAGCGTCAGTTATCCTGTAAGTTCGCACTGAGCCAGGAACTGTCACCGTCCCGTTTGCCCGGATGTTTACGATCATGCTGAGCTTTCTCCGTCCTCCACAGACTGCGAATCGCGCGTCGACGCACGGCGCGATGTTCGTGGCTTGGATCGACGGAGTTGGTTGTTTCTGGATCAGCCTCAAAGACCGACTCACGATCGGTGGACCGAGTTCACAGTCGGCATCTCTGTCGCCGAACACGGCGACTACCGGTGAGTCAGCAGACGTCGCGATCCTCTCCGACTTGAAGCGGCAGCATGCGACGATCGTCCGGTTGGGCGAAGGATACTTGTTGGAAGCGAACGGTTCAGCGCGAGTAGCGGGACGGGACGTGCAGGATCGAGCGGCATTAATCGACGGTTCGATCATTGAACTCGGCCGTACTGTCCGATTGCGATTTCGATTGCCGTCGGCCTTGAGCCTCTCGGCACGGCTCGAATTCCTCAGCGATCATCGTCCGGCTCAAGCGGTGGACGGCATCGTGTTGCTCGCCGATACATGTTTGCTCGGATCGGGAGACGAGAATCACATCGTCTGCTCGGACTGGCCGGGGCAAGTTTTGCTCGTGCGGCAAGGGGGCGAACTGGGGTGTCGTTCGCGAATGGAGATCAGCATTGGCGGCCATCGAGTCGGCGGCGGACGCAATCTGTCGTCTGGCGACGTGGTCACAGGGGACGATCTGCGGTTTCGGATTGAGTCCCTCAGTTGAGGCAACGAGAACGGCGGTAAATGAGAGTCCTCCCTGCAACGTTGGCAGGTTGACGGGCTGATTAAGAGTCGCTGCCGCCGTGCGGTAGACGCCGCTAACGTCCTCCCTGCAAACAGGTTGAGCGTTGCCGCCAGAACGGTCGCAGGGCACGGCACAGGCTTTGCCACCTCGCCATCGGCGAAGATTTCTTTCGACTCGAACCTCGGAACCTCACATGGCTGTCTTTCGTTGGGGACATAGTTGGGACGCCTTTCACGACCTGGAAAGAGAGGTCGATCGGCTGCTCCAAAGCGTCAACATGACGTTTCAAGGACTGCGGTTTAGCCGACAGTACCCGCCGGTGAATTTGTACGAACTCCCCGAAGAATACCTGATCATGGCGGAGGTTCCCGGCGTACGCCCTGAAGATCTGGAACTTACCGTTGCGGGTGGTGTGCTCGGCATGAAGGGGCGCTGCGTTGAGCCGGAAGGAACTTCCGAAGAACGCTTTCGCCGTCAGGAGCGACCTCGCGGAGTCTGGCAGCGTTCGATTTCGATTCCAGACCGAGTGAACGTCGACAACCTCTCCGCAGAATTCACCAATGGCATGCTCAAGATTCACCTACCGAAGGCTGAGGCGGCTGTCCCTCGGCAAATTCCAGTGGCATTTGGATCTTAGTGAGATTGGTTGAATCGGACCCTCGCGAGTTCGATGACTTCAAACGAGACGCAAACACGACTCAGCGGTGGAACAAATCATGAGCAGCGAAATCGCACGAACAAACCCAACTCCGCCGCCACCTCCGGTCGAGCGAATGGTGTTCACGCCGCCGATCGACATCTATGAAACAGACGACGGCCTGTTACTGCGAGCTGATTTGCCCGGCGTTTCGCTCGACACGCTGGAGCTTCAAGTCCAAGACAACAAGCTCACCCTTTTCGGACGGATGCAACCCAGCATTCCCGAGGGAGCGAGATTGTTGCACCAGGAATTTGAGACCGGCGACTTCTTGCGATCGTTCATCCTCAGCGATGAAGTGGCTCACGAACGAATTTCCGCGAAACTCAATCACGGCGTATTGGAAGTTCTTCTGCCGAAAGCACCAAAGGCCGAACCTCGCCGCATTGAAGTCCGTACGAATTGAGTCTTCGCTTTCAACGACACGGTAGAATGGCTCTCCAGGGTCGTTCACAGATTCGTTCGAAGTCTTTGTGTTCCGGCCGGGCCAGGACGCCCCGGCCTACACAATCACCGCCGCAGCCGACGTGAAGTGGTACAAGAAAATTCCTGCTGCGACGGCAACATTGAGCGAATCAGCATCCTGCATGGGGATCGTTAATCGGCGATCACACAGGTCGAGCCATTCTGGCCCCAGTCCATGAGCCTCGTTGCCGAACAGCAATGCAAGTCGAGGACGACGCGAGGTGTGAGCCAGCGTTTCAACAGAGCTGCTCGCCAACAGGGCTTTGTTCGCGGACTGCTGAGTTCCCTCGTCCGTTGGGTCGAGCGTTTCCACAACCGTCGCGGCAAGTTCGACGCCCCACTCCCTTTTCAATCGCAACAAGTCCGATCGGAGATCGCGGCTTTGGATGATGGGTAACGTCAACGCATTTCCCATCGAGACTCGCAGCACACGACGCGAAAATGGGTCGGCACAGGCGGTTCCCAACAGGATGGCGTCGATGCCGAAAGCGGCCCCCAAACGAATCAGCGTGCCTATGTTTTCGGGATCATTCACATCCGGGCAAACGATGAGCGTCGTGTGTTCGCCGAATCCTCTAGCGATGTCGTCAAGCTGCAAACTCGGCTTTCGCCACGCACAGGCCATCGCGCCGCAATGAAAGTTGTAGCCAACCAAGTCTGCGGCCAGCGCACGAGGCAGCTCGTAAACAGGAACCTCCGAAGGCAACCACTGCTGAAATTCTTCGTAGCGACCATCGCTAATCATCACCGATTCAATTTTGAAATCGCTCGCCAACAACCGTTTGACCAGTCGCGAACCTTCCGCCACAAAGCGACCTTGCCAACGCGGGTGCCGAACGGCTTTGACGTCGCGATAAACGTCCAATCGTGGATCATCAAGAAACTCAATCGGAATCAAAGGCATCTTTATCTCATCAGTTTTCGAGCAGCCTTGTGACGAGCGCCGTCCATCCGGTTTGGTGGGATGCTCCGCAGCCGCGACCGGTGTCGCCGTGGAAGTATTCGTAGAACAAGATCAAGTCGCGCCAATAGGGGTCGGTCGCATATCGGCTTTCGTCACCATGACACGGTCGTTTGCCAGTCTCATCGGGCAGGAAGAGGTTCGAAAGACGGCGTGATAATTCTCGTGCGACTTCTTTGAGTGTCACCCATACGCCAGAACCGGTCGGACATTCGACAAGGAACTCATCGCCGTAGAAGTGGTGATAGCGTTCTAGCGATTCGATCATCAAGTAATTCACCGGGAACCAAACTGGCCCGCGCCAGTTCGAGTTTCCTCCAAACATTCCGGACGTTGATTCGCCGGGAACGTAATCCACTCGCAATTCGTTCTCGCCAACTTTCAGAACGAATGGAGCCGCTGCGTGACTTTTCGATAACGCTCGCAAGCCATGCGAAGACAGGAATTCGCTTTCGTCGAGCACTCGCCGAAGCACACGCTGCAAGCGTGCCTTCGAAGGGATCGCCAGCAGCAAGCGATCGTCGTCAGTCGATTCCGTATGCGCGCCTTGTTCGCAGATGGTGATTTGCCGTGCGAGGTCCTTACGGTTGTTGAGGAACCAGTTCATTCGATGTTTGAAACCGGGGAGTCGATCGAGCGTTTGTTGATCCAGAATTTCAACCGCGAACAACGGAATAATGCCGACGACCGAACGAATCCGTAGCGGCATCCCGTGACCGTTGATCTTCAATTGGTCGTAATAAAACCCATCCTCTTCGTTCCACAGACCGGTTCCACCCAGCGTGTTCATCGCGTCGGCGATCGCGACAAAGTGCTCGAAGAATTTCGACGCGATGTCCTCGTAGCTCAGGTCTTCAGACGCGAGCTCCAGTGCCATTGCCAACATCGTCGAACAGAAGAACGCCATCCAGGCGGTTCCGTCCGCTTGCTCCAAATGCCCACCCGTTGGCAAAGGTTGCGAGCGATCAAACACTCCGATGTTGTCTAAACCAAGAAACCCGCCAGAGAAGAGGTTGTTCCCCTCAACGTCTTTCCGATTCACCCACCACGTGAAATTGAGCAACAGCTTCTGGAACGCACGTGCAAGAAACAGCCGATCGCGTTTACCTCGCGGCCCGGTCTGTTTGTAGACGCGCCAACAAGCCCACGCATGGACCGGCGGATTCACGTCACCGAACTCAAACTCATACGCGGGCAACTGACCGTTCGGGTGCATGTACCATTCACGCAGAAACAACAACAGTTGTTTCTTGGCGAATTCACCATCGATTTCCGAAAACGGAATCATGTGAAATGCCAAGTCCCAAGCGGCATACCAAGGGTATTCCCACTTGTCTGGCATGCTGATGACGTCGCGATTGAAGAGATGCGGCCAATCGTGATTGCGGCCACGGCGCCGAGCCCCTGGAGGCTTCGGCTGCCCTTCGTCGCCGTTGAGCCATTGCGGTACGACGTAGTGATAAAACTGCTTCGACCACAGCAATCCGGCCATCGCCTGTCGCGCAACATTGCGAGCTTCACGAGAAAGATGTTTCGGCAAGGTTGTTTCGTAGAACGCATCCGCTTCGACATGCCGAGCCGTAAAGACGTCGTCGAACTCATCACCAAACGCAGTCGCTGGAGTCCATGACTTTTCTTTCGTCGCAGTCAGTCGCAATCGCAGTTCCGTCGATGAATGCGGTGCGATCGTCAGTTCGTACCACGGCGCGGCCTTCGTCCCGCTGTGATTCGGATTCACGGCCTCTTTTACTCCGTGAACAACTCGGTCGTGAAACGCATCTTTGACGTACGGATGGCTGTTGGTTTGTCCGAAGAGCCGTTCGGT